>JAXDMH010000671.1:0-5901 GCA_034666225.1 Myxococcales bacterium | reverse complement strand
AAACGCGCGACAGCCGCAATCCAATCGGGATGCACCCGTCGCCCCGCGCGTACCGGGTTTACCGTCGTTGATGTGCCCAACGAACCTTTCGACAACGAGCGTGCCCGACGAATGCTATTTCGACATGCGCTCCAAGGACATCGCCAGGTACGTGCTGTACTTCTCCAGGATCCAGCCGCCCATGGCCCAGACGCCCAGCAGCGCGACGGCCATGCGCGGGAGAAACCCGACGGCCGGATCGTTGATCTGCGTCGCCGATTGCAGGATGCCGACCACCAGGCCGACCAGCAACAGACCCCCGATGAAGGGACCGGCCGTCGAGGCCAGCAAGAGAAAACCTTCGTGCATCACCGCTGCGGGGAGATCATTGTGCATCAGAAGCTCTTCACCAGTGACGAGACCACCAGGTGCCAGCCACCGGCCAGAAGAAAGACGCCGATCTTCAGCGGCAGCGAGATCATCTGCGGCGGGACCATCATCATACCCAGCGACATCAGCACCGACGCGATGAGGACGTCGATCAGCAACATCGGGATGAACAGGTAGAGGCCCATGCGAAAGGCCGTCCCCAGCTCTGACACCATGAAGGCTGGAATGACCACGGTCATGGGCAACGCTTCACCGCGGGTGGGGCGCGCCTGCCCGGCTATCTCGAAGAACAGCCGCAGATCGTCGTCGCGGGTCTGCTTCAACATCCAGTCACGCAGCGGTCCTTCGCCGCGCTCGATCGCTTCGGCCGTGGAGATCTTGTCGTCGAGATAGGGGCCCAGGGCGTCCTTGTGCACGCGGGCAATCGTGGGGGCCATGATGAACATGGTCAGGAACAGCGACAGCCCGGCCAGGATCTGATTGGGCGGCAAGGATGGCGTCCCCAGCGCCTGGCGCAGAAACGACAGCACGATCATGATGCGCGTGAACGAGGTCAGCGACAGCACCAGCGCCGACGCGAACGACAGCGCGGTGACCAGCAGGAAGATCTTCACCGCCGACGATCCGCCGCCGGTCAGCGCCATGTCGGCGCCGGTGCGCGCCGCGTGCAGCAGGGCATCCGCCCCGCCGGTGGTGGCGCTGGCTGCGACGGGGGCGTTCACCGCACCCGCCCCGCCAGGCCCAGCGACAGCTTGTGGCGCAGCTCCTGGTCCTCGACGCTGTCTTCCAGCAGCTCTTCGAAGTTGTGAAACTCGGATTCATTGGCCGGTTTTCCGCGGCGAAACAGTCGGGCCAGAAGGCCACCCTGGGCCGGCATCGAATCGTCGAGGTCGGCTTCGGGAATCAGGTCCGCGTCGGGGTTGGCCGCGTCGGAGTCCGGGAAATCGAAGTCGTCGACGCCGAGCGTCCCGTCGGTAAAGGCCAGCGTGGCATCGGTGGCGGCGACCGACCGCGGGGCTGCGAAGGCCGCGACAGGCGCGGCCGCAGCCGCAGCGGCCACAGCGGCCATAGCGGCCATAGCGGGAACGTTCGGCTCGACGCGCGCCTGCAGGACGGTGATGCCGGCTTCGCTGGTGCCCAGGATCATCGTCTCGCCGTTGATCTGGGCGACCACGATCGACCGTTTGGGACCCAGGCTGGCGGTCTCCATGATCCTCACGAATCGCGGCACGGTGGCCCGCTTGCGGGCGAAGAAGTAGGCGGCGGCCCCCAGGCCCAGCAGCAGCAGGGCGCCCAGGTAGATGCCGGCGCCGCCGCCGGCGTTGCTGGCGGAAGCCGGCTCGCGAACGGCGCTGTCGGTCTTGACGGGCGCAGACAGGGCCAGGGCCAGCGGCGCAGGCGCCACGGCGGCAACCGGCTTCGCCGGCGCCACAGGAGCGGCCACGGGCGCCGCCACCGGCGCGGCCACGGGCGTCGGCTTGTCCACCACCGGCACGGCCACCAGGGCCGGCGCGGCAGGCACGGCCGGTTTCGCCGACGCCACGGGACGGGCCTTCGGCTCCAGAAGCTCATCGTCGGCCGCGGTCGGCCCATCGTTCAAACCAAGCACCGCCTTCAGCTCGCGGTTGTCGCGGCTGTCGCGGCTGGTGTCGGCGCGCCGCACGCCCGCCTCGGCCTTGCGGGCCGGCGGTGGCGGGTCGACCGGCGTGCCGGCGGTGGCGGTCAGGATCGGCGTGGCAAAACCGGCGGGCACCGGCTGCGCCTTCGGTCGCGACGTCTCGCTGCCCGCGCTGCGCGCGGCACTGCTGGCGCTGCGCGCGGCGCGGCTGGCGCCCATGGCGGTAGCGTCGCAGCCGATGAAGGCGCGCAGGCCGCTCGGCGCCTTGGTGAACTCGACCGGTCCCTGGCAAGCGCCGTTCTCACCCATGGGCACCACCAGCTCGACCTCGTGCCGGTGCCGGTGCGCGCGGATCTGCGCGGCGCCTTCGCCCCAGGCGCGGTTGTCCGCCTTGACCCGGGTGTCGCCCACGAACAGATAGATCTGACCGTCGGAGATCTTGGCCCTGGCCACTTCGGGATCGATCATCGCCTCGGCGGCCACCTCGACGACGACGCGTCCGTTCTCGCGCGACGCCGTGACGTCCGAGATGACGATGGGGTTGGCCACCCAGGCCAGCGACAGCAGTGATAGTGAGGAGATCATCTGGTTTCCCTTTCTCCTAGCGAAGCCGCGCCACGCGCTCGGCCTGGCTGACGATGTCAGTGATGCGCACGCCGAACTTGTCGTTGACCACCACCGCCTCGCCGCGGGCCACCAGGCGATCGTTCACCAGGATGTCCAGCGGCTCGCCGGCGATCTTGTCGAGCTCGATCACCGAGCCTGGCCCCAGCGCCAGGAGGTCCTGGATGGACACCCGCGCCCGCCCCAGCTCGACCGAAACGTCGAGAGGCACGTCCAGCAAAAGCTCGAGGCGCCGATTGGGGTCAGCGGCGGACTGGTTGGAGGGCTCGTTCGATTCCATGCTCATCTCTCCTTGCGATCAAAAGTGTCGGCCGGGCTTTGAACTGTCGGTGTGGGGGCGGGCGTCGGGACGTTTCGAACCGGCCAGGCCATTCTCCAGAACCACGGCCATGCTGCCGCCGACGACGCGCGGAGCCCCGACCATCTTCGGGCGGCCCTGCACGTAGACCGGCAACGGCGAGTTTTCGGCGGCGTCCAGCACCAGCAGGTCGCCCAGCTGCAGCTCCAGCAGCTTTGAAAAGTTGATGCGCGTCCGTCCCATCTCCACCCGCACCTGCACCCGCACCGCCTCCATCTCCTTGGCCAGCGCCGAGGCAAACCGGACGTCGACGCTGCTGCCCTGGCGGGGCGGTGAGGTCAGCGATTTCTTCACCGGCTCGACGGTGGCGTAAGGGATGGCGATCTGCAGACGGCCGGTGGCGGCGCCGCTGATCTCGTACGAACACAGGATGGCCAGATCGCTGGGTGGCGCCACCATGGCCATGCGCGGATCCGATTCGAACCGGATGACCTCGGGCTTGAACGGCAACACCTCGGCCCAGGAGACGGCCATCGCCTCGCAGAAAATTCCCAGCAGGTTGCGCAGCACGCGCCGTTCGACGTTGGTCAGATCGGGGCGGATGTCGGTCATGCCCGCTTCGGGGCGCGCCTTGCGATCGCCCAGGGCGCCGGCCAGCAGCGAGCGACAGAGCGTCGCCTCGACCATCAGGACGGCCAGGCCGTGCCCGGGGCCCAGCGACACGATCCAGACCGTGTTGCCGGGGCCGAACAGGGCCGCCACGTCGGAGAATTTCATCAGCGTCGACGCGCTGGGGGCGGCGCGCAGATCGAGCCGGGTGCGCCCGCCCAGGTTGCTGCCGAACATCGACGCGATGCGATCGTTGATCGAATCCAGCGTCGGCATCTGGCCGCGGATGATGCGGTCCTGGCTGGTCAGATCGTAGGGGACGACGGGAATGTCGGCCGCCTCGCCTTTTTCGGCGCCGACGCGGCCATCCTGGATGGCCGCCATCAGGGCGTCGACTTCGCTTTGGTCCAGTGGTGAGGTCATGGTCGGCGTGTGTCCAGCGTGCTTGCTTGCGGTATTGCTATTGAATGATGAAGTCGGTGATGAAGACGTTGCTGATGCGCTTGCCGGGGACGATGTCCTCCAGGCGTTTGAGCAGCGCGTTTTTCATGTCGCGCAGGCCGTCGCTGCCACGCAGCTCCTCGGCCGTGCGATCGGTCAGATAGCCCAGAACGGCGTCGCGGATGGGCGCGGTTCGTTTCTCGACGACGGCCTTGGACGGCTCGTCGGCCAGCTCCAGCTCTAACGACATGTGGGCGTATCGCTCCACGTCGTTCGATTTCAGCTGGACGGTGAAGTTGTCGAAGCGAACGGTGGGACCGACGGCGCCTTCTTCCTTGCCGTGCCCCCCCTTCTCGTCAGAGCCACCGTGCTCGGACTTTTCGTGCTTCTCCTCTTTGCCTTCGGCGGCGTCGGCGTGCGCCGACGGCTTTTTCATGACGAACACCAGAACGCCCACCATCAGCGCCGTGTTGATAATGAGAATGAGCGGGAGAATCTTGGTCATCCCTCCCCCTTTTGCGGGCGCTTCCACCGCTGGTGCGGATTCTTCTGTGTCGGCCATCTGTCATGCCTCCGTTGTATCCGACACGTAAAGCAAGGGCCGTACCGGATCGTGAAGGCGCCAACACGGGGCCGTCGCGTCAGCAGCCCGTCAGGACGCTGACGCCCCGATTGACTGCGTCACATTGGTGACATCCGCCAAGGTGAACCCGTTACGCGCGGGGCGAAGGGTGCCCCTCGATTGACCGCCACCGCCGCGCGTTTGCGCTCCTCTGACGAGGAGCGCACTTTGACGGACCCGAAAAAGGGCGCTCCGTAAGGAGCGCAAACGCGCGAAAGCCGCCGTGCAACCAAGCGGCGCCCCCTCGCGCGCGTAACGGGTTCACCTGGGAAGATGTGGCATATCTTGAGAGCCCGACTGCGCTCACGCGATCATTCCGTATAAGAGGATTACCCGGTTCTAAGGTTTTCGCCGCGCCCTACCGAAGAAACCCTTCGCGATGGCAGCCGATCCCAACGGTTCAAGACCTGGCTTCTCAACAGCCGCTGCCGCCGCGACCGCCGGGCGTGCCACCGGTACGTTCGCCACCACGGGAGCGCGGTCGACGCAGACCATCTCGATCGCGCAGACCGCGCCGCTGCGCATCGACCACCTGGCGGACAACATCTTCAACGACACCAAGGCCCTGCGCCGGTCGTTGCCCGACGTGGCCGCCGAGGCGCTGGAGCTGTGCAGTCGGTCCAGCGCTGACGCCGCCGCCATGGAAAAAACCTTGGCGCGCGATCCTTTCATCAGCGCGCAGGTCATCTCCATCGCCAACTCGGCGCTGTTCGCCCCCAAGATGCCGATCCTGGGTGTGCGCGACGCGGTGGTGCGCATCGGCCTTGATGCCCTGCGCGACGTGGTGCTGATGGTGGTGACGAATTCGACGATGTTCCGCGTGCGCGGCTTCGAGGCGCGCGTCGAGGTTCTCCGCCGCAACATGCTGGCGTCAGCGTCGGCCGCCCGACAGCTGGCCAAGGCGGTGCGGGTCGAATCCGAATACGGTTTTCTGGCCGGCCTGCTGCACAACATCGGCGAGCTGGTGTTGCTTGAACGCTGCGTTCACGAGGGGATCCTGACGCCGGGCATGCTGGACGATCCGAATGACGGACCGATGCTGCGCGAACGCTTGCACATGCACCACACGCGCGTGGGCGCCGCCCTGTGCCGCGCCTGGAAGCTTCCCGCCGGCGTGATCGAGGCCGCCGAGTTTCACCACGACTACGCCGCCGGCGGAAAGAAGCGCTTTGCCGCGCAACTGATCGCCGCCGCCGACGCCATCGCCGAGCACGCCCTTCCCGGCTCGCAAGCGCCCGATCCCAGCACCGTGCCTGCCGTACAGGCGTTGAACCTGACGCCCGAGCAGCTGACGGGCGTCATCAGCGTCGTGAAGAGCGA
>JAXDMH010000670.1:0-11712 GCA_034666225.1 Myxococcales bacterium | reverse complement strand
GCCTGGATGACCAACCCGGCCCGGCCCGGCTGATCTCCGACGAGCAAGCGCGACTTCTGGTGCGCGGCGCCCTGCAGCGGGTGATCGCCGGCGACGACGACGGCCAGGGTGATGTCCGGTTGCGACCCCTTCCCGCGACGCGACGCCTGGGGCGCGTGGCCGTGGTGCTGGCCGCGGTGCTGATCGGCGGCGCCGCGGTGGCGGGTCTGGCCACGGGACGGCGGCTGTGGCATTTCGGCGCGGCGGTTGGTTCGCGTGCATCGTCGACGGCGGCCGCCGCTTCGCGCGCCACGGACCAGCCCGCGGCGCGGGCCGAAAACGACCTGGAGAACGACCTGCTGGAGAACGACCTGGCTGACGCCGTGGCGTCGGCTCCCGATCCCACGGCGGCGGCGACCAACCCGGCGATGAACCCATCTGCTGCGACCGCGCACCGAAAGTCCGTGGCGCCGCCGCGACCGCGCGCCCTCGCTCATGCGGGGGCGGCTGCTGCCGGTGGCGACGGTCAAACGTCCGCGACCGCACCGGACGCCGAAGATCTATTGTCCGGGGCCAACCAGCTGCGCGGCCAGCGGCGCTGGCGCGAGGCGGCCGCTGTTTATCAAAAGGTCATCGTTTCATTTCCAGAGACCGATGGCGCTTACGTGGCCATGCTGGCGCGCGCCGAGCTGCTGCTGGATCATCTCGCCCGCCCCGCCGAGGCGCTGCTGCTGTTCCAGCGCGCGCTGGCCCGCCAGCCAGCCGGCCTTTTGACCGAGGAGGCCCGCTACGGCATCGCGGCCTGCTATCGCGCCATGGGTGACATCGAGAATGAACGCCGCGCGTTGAACGCGTTTCTGGCCGCCCATCCGCACAGCTTGCTGCGGGCCAGCGCGGCCGGCCGTCTGGCCGAGCTGCACTGAGATCGCCCTTCCAGAGCGGCCGTTTCTGCACTGCCCCCTTGCTTTAACTGGAAGCGGGCGAAACTTAGGCGCTGCGGCTCCGTAAGCACTGTGAGGTCTCGTTCGATATGCCCAACGCCTTGCGACTTATTCTTTCTTTTTTCCTGACCGCCAGCGTGGTGCTGGCAGCCGGCTGCTCCGCGGCGCCGCTGGCGCAGGACGACGCCGACAACACCCCGATGCGCGGGGCGGTCGACGGAAATCCAATCAACGGCACCGACCCGGATGCTTCTGCCGCTGATGGAGCCACCGCCGATGCGACGACCGACGGCCCGGTCGCCAACGCCGAAACAGCGGTGGCCCCGGACAGCGCCGCCGAGACCACGGGGCCTGCCCCCAGCGACGGCGGGCCAAGCAACCCCGAGACGGGACCGGCGCCCGCCTGTCACGTGGAACCGGTTTACCAAGGCCCTGTCCTGTCTTTCTCGGGCGGGCCGAACTTTGGCGACGGCAAGGGTGTCGGCCTGTGCGGGTACCCGAATGACAAGCTGCCCAAGGGACATTTTTTCGGCGCGGTCGACACCGCTTTGTTCAAGGACTCCCAGGCGTGCGGTGCCTGCGTTCACGTCGAGAACGCCGACGGAACCATCACCGCCGACGTGCAGATCATCGACCTGGTCGACCCCGTCCTGCCCATCGGTGAAAAACATGTCGTCACCATCGATGCCGTCGCACACGATCGGTTCAGCATCACCGGAAATCCCGAGGTGAAGTTTCGTTTTGTCCCCTGCGACGTCACCGGCAACGTGGCCGTGCAGTTCGATGCCACCACCACGCAGGGATCGTCGCTGCTGGTGATGAATCACCGGACCGCGCTGGCGGACGTGCAGATCCAGACGGCCGAAGGCTGGAAAAAACTGATGCGCACCCGTTTCAACCGCTGGAACATCCCCGGCAAGATCAGCGGCACCACCAACAGCCTTCGTTTCATCGACACCTCGGACCGAACGGTCGACGCGACCGACGTGCCTTTCCTCCCCATTCTGGAAGACGTCGGCGTGCAGCTGCCGCCCTGTCCCTAAGACGTTTTCTACAGCAGCAGGGCGGCCAGGCGGGGCAAGGCCTGGCCGGCCGGTTCGTGGCAATGAACCGTCACGGTGTCGTCGGCGCGGGTGGGACCCAGGTTGATGACGGCGACCGGAACGCCCAGCTCGCCGGCACGGCGCACAAAGCGAAACCCCGAGTAGACCGTCAACGACGAGCCGACCACCAGCAGAACCTCGGCGGCGGCGAAGAGCTCCCAGGCGGCGCGAACCGTCGGTTCGGGAACGTTGCCGCCGAAGAAGACCACGTTCGGCATCAGCACGCCGCCGCAGATGATGCAGGCGGCGACCTTGAAACCGGCGACGGCATCGTCGGGTAGATCGGCGTCACCGTCGGGCGCCAGCGCCGCCGCCTGCGACAGCCAATGCGGGTTCGCGTCAAGGAGGCGCTGCTGGACGCTGTCACGCGCCTCGACGCCGCGGCAGGTCAGGCAGCGGACCTCGGCCAGCGCGCCGTGCAGCTCGACGATGCGGCGGCTTCCGGCGGCGTGATGAAGGCGGTCGACGTTCTGGGTGATGATCCCGGCCAGCAACCCGCCTTCTTCCAGCTGGGCCAGGGCGCGATGCGCGGCGTTGGGCGCCGCCGCCGAGAAGCGCTGCCAGCCCAGCGTGGAACGCGCCCAGTAGCGCTGGCGAACATCGGCCCGGCGCAAGAACGCGTCGTGCTGGATAGGCCGGCGGGGGCCGCTGCGGCCAGGCCCGCGATAGTCGGGGATCCCCGATTCGGTGCTGCAGCCGGCGCCGGTCAGGGCCACGAACCGTCGGTGGCGCAGCAACTCGGCCAGACGATCGCCGGCGGTCTGGGCGTCTGCTGCTGTCATGACGGGGCCTGCCCGTCGAACAACTGGCGCACGTGTGGTTGCGTGAAATAGATGATGCCCGCCGCGCCGAGGCCGGCCACGGCCACAAGGAGCACCTTGTCGACCAACAGCCGCATCGCCTCGGCCATCGCTCCGAGGGACGTGAACGTGGCCAGGCCCGGCGACGTCGTCCGCCCCGCCGCCTCCATCGATCGCTGGAGGTTGTCGCGCGCGGTCTCGGACAGCGCGCGTTCCAGCCGCAGCACCTGCCCGCCGGTGCCGACGGCAAGGGCCAGCGCCAGAACAAAACCAGCGATGACCAGCGGCCGGGCGCGGCGCCGCAACGAAAGCACGCCAATGCCGCCGGCGATCAGAGCCAGCGCCATCACCACGTCGCCCACCGCCAGCACCCGGATGGTGACGGCGAAGTGGTCGTAAACGTCGTCAATGCGGCGGAGATTTTTGCGGTTCAATTGCTTGATGGGATCGTCCGCCTGCCCCGACGTCACGCCGTCCAGCCAGTGCTGCTGGGCGTTCAGCACGCGCGGCATCAGCACCAGCGACGCCATCTCCCACGCGCGCAACACGCCGATGGTGATGGCCACGATGGCGAAGAAGGTCAGCCAGCCCGGCCTGCGCGGCGTTGGGCGCGGCGCGGACGAAACAGCGGCAGCAGGAACCTCCATCGACATGCTGCCGGCAATTCTAGCGCAAGACCGTGGCGGGTCGTCGCGTGCGGCGGCGGCGACGGCGGTCCGTGGCGGGTTTCAGGCCGGCCAGGCTGCGCAACGCGCTGACGAGCGCCGCCGCATCGGACGGCGCCAGTCCCAGACGCCGGGCCAGGACCGGGGCGGCGACCCTTGGCGGCGCGCCGCGGGCCAGATCGCGCACGATCTCTTCCGCTTCATCGACGCGCACGGCCCAGTCGCCCGTCACCAGATAACCGAGCGCCTGGTAGGGCAGCGCGGGCGCGTCGGTTGGCTCGTCGAGCTGGTCATCGAGATCGATCGGCAGGCAGACGGGCAGGCTTTCGCCGGTCGCGCACGGGAGCGGCCAGCGCGACGGCCAGATCTCGGCCGCGCACAGGGCCTGACGCCGGCGCAGCGCCTCGGGTGACAGCAGGCGCGGGGCAAACACCGTCAGACGGCCAAAGACGATCCCGGCAGCGACCAGGCGCCGACGTTCGGCCGGGGCCAGCGCCTCCAGCTGGGCGTGCATGGCCGCCACTGACACGCTGCCCAGGTTCTGCTGCAGTTGATAGACGATGCCGCGCGCCGCAGGCTCCAGCGTTTCGTCGGCGGCGGGCAGCGGCGCCAGCAGCTCGGCGACCAGATCGCGGGCGAACGCCAGCAGCCGCCGCCCCAGGCGCAGGCGCGCGCCGCCCGGCAGGGGCGGGATGACCACCGCCTCGGGGTGCAGGCGGCCGGCGCCTCGCACCAGCCGTCCCACCACGCGGTCGTCGACCAGGATGCGGCCGTCGCCTTGCACGCGAAAGCGCGCGTGCGGCGCATCGACCAGGGGCTCCACCCAGGCGCTGTCATCGTCGTCGCCGCTGAATACCGCAGAATCGCCTGCAGGCAACGCCCGCGCGCCCGGAACCTTGGCGGCCAGCTCGCCGGCCAGGGAGCGCATTCCGGCCGCAGAGGACGACAACGACAACGACGACCCGGCGGACCGACGGCGCCGGCCCGGTTCGTCGACAAACCGCTGGACCAGCGTCTGATGAAGAGCGTCGCTGAGGCGATCTTCCAGGTCGTGCGTGCGCGCCTGCCAGTCGGGCCCGTCGTCGACCCACTGCCCGTGCGCGGTCACGTACGTCCAGGTTCGCACCGCCGACATGCGATCCAGCAGCGTCTCCAGATCGCCGTCGGGACGATCCAGCCGCCGCAGATGCTCGTCGATCCAGTCGCGCCCCAGCCGCTGGCGCCCAGCGCAAAGCTGGCGATACGCGGCGGCGATCAGGTGAAAGTGGTCGTCGAAGGGGCGCTGGCGAAAATCCGGGATCTGGCAGACCTGCCACAGCAAGGCCACGCGCTCGGGACCGTGAGCCAGCGCCTGCACGTCGGGGATGCGAGACAGCGCGGTGACGGCGCGCAGGTCCTCGGCATCGTCGGCCAGGCGCAGCCACGGCGAGGGCGGTCGCCGGCGCAGCGACGACAGGAGGCCTTCCACCGAATCCAGGTCCAGCTGGTGATTGCGCCAGTAAAGACGCTGGTCGGCGGGAAAGCGGTGCTGCTCCAGCGCACGCACGGTGGCGTCCGGCAGCGCCGGCAGCGGCTCCAGCGTGGCGAACTGTCCGTCGCGCAAATGACGGCCGGCCCGTCCAGCGATCTGGGCCAGCTCGGCGTCGTGCAGGACGCGCGCCTGCCGCCCGTCGAACTTGCGCAGCTCGGCGAAGACGACGGCGTCGACGTCCAGGTTCAGGCCCATCCCGATGGCATCGGTGGCCACCAGGGTATCCACCTCGCCGGCCTGAAACAGCGCCACCTGGGCGTTGCGCGCCCGCGGCGACAGCGCGCCGATCACCACCGCCGCCCCGCCCCGCTTGCGGCGAATGATCTCGGCCAGCTCGTAGACCCGCGTCGCCGAGAACGCCACCACCACCGACCGCGGCGGCAGCGCCGACAGCGTCCAGTTCCCGCCGTGCGACAGCGTCGACAGGCGCGGCCGACCGTCGACCACGGCGTCGGGGCACAGCCGGGCCAGCAGCGAACGCATGGTGGCCGACCCCAGCAGCCAGGTCTCGCGGCGACCGCGGGCGTGCTGGATCCGCTGCGTGAACACGTGGCCGCGCTGGCGATGGTTGGCCAGCTGGATCTCGTCGACGGCCAGAAAATCGACCGGTCGGTCGATGGGCATCGCCTCGACGGTGCAGACCCAGTAGCGCGGCTGGGGCGGCACCCGTTTCTCCTCGCCGGTCACCAGCGCCACCGCCGACTGCCCCACGCGCGCCGCGACGCGGTCGTAAACCTCGCGGGCCAGAAGGCGCAGCGGTAATCCGATCATCCCGCTGTCGTGCTCCAGCATCCGCTCGATCGCGGCGTGCGTCTTGCCGGTGTTGGTCGGCCCCAGCAGCGCGCGCAGCGCGGGCGGCGCCGAGGGGCGCGAAGGAACGACGTCGGGTGCGGTCCAGCGATCTCGGTTCACGATCTTCCGCGACGCGCCCGCGGGGACGCGCCGTCGCTAGTATACGATCTGCATTGCTCACGCCGCTGGCATTGCTCACGCTGCTGGCATTGCTCACGCCGCTGGCATTGCTTACGCCGGCAACCAGCCATTGACCGGGCGCCCCGACCCGCGATACCTCCCCTTCATGCACCTTCGCACGCTGGTGGCCTGCGCGCTGGCCGCGGCCACCGTCGCGGGTGCGGCTGCGGGTTGCGTGCCCTCGTCCGCGCCCATCCTGCCGCAGGACGTGGCCTCCGCTCTGGCCAGGCACCCCATGCGCGCCTTCGAGACCGAACACCTGATCGTCTATTACCCCGAGGGACGACAGGACGAAGCACGACGGCTGTCGACCTACGTCGAAGGCTGCGCCGGTTACCTGGTCCGGGTGGCCCAGATTCACAACAGCGTCTCAGATCAAAAGATGATCGTGCTGTTTGCCGATCTGCCGCTGAACAACGCCTTCGTCACCCCGCGCGTCCTGGGATACGAGACGCAGGCGATCATCCCCACGTACGACACCATCGATCTGTTTTCGCTGGAGCTGGGACAGCCTCCCGATCCGGGCGAGACCGCCTGTCACGAGATCGTCCACTACGTTCACCTGCAGCAGATCGGCGGCTTTTTCTGGTTCATCAACGCCGCCTTCGGGGCGGTGCTGACGCCGCAGGTGGGCCTGGACCTGTGGTTCGACGAAGGACTGGCGGTCTATTACGAGACCAAGCTGCAGCCCGGCACCGGACGGCTGGCGTGGCCGTTCTGGCGCGGGGTTTTTGCCGCCGCCTATGCCGGTCATCGCATCAACGGCGGCGACCTCAGCCTCTTTCAGCGCGACTTTCACGCCGGCAATCACTATCTGGTGGGCAGCCAGTTCGTGCGCTTTCTGGCCGATCGCTACGGCGAACAGAAGCTGTGGCGCCTCATCAATGTGCAGGGGCGATCCATCTTCTTTCCGCTGTGGGTGAACCTGCGTTTCTGGCAGGCGTACGACAAGACGCTGTCGACGCTGCTCGACGAGTTCGCCGACGAGGTCGCGACCAACCTGCCGCCCCGGGCGCGCCCGACCGGGCAGCGGGTGGTCAGGCCCGCGGGATACAGCGCCCGCTATGCGCGCGCCGCCGACGGCACGGAGGCGGTGATCACCGCCGATCACGATCAGCCGGCCCGCCTGCAGATCTTCGCCCCGGACGGAAAGCTGCGCGTCGAACGAAACCTCACCGACGTGATTCCGCCTCGACGATTGGCGGTGGGGCAGCCTGTCCTGATCAGCGGGCTTGGGTTCACCGGCGACGCGCGCACGTTGTACTTCGTGTCGATCGATCTCGATCCGACGTACCAGGCGTCGCGCCTTTATCGTTACGACGTTGGCAGCGACACGTTGTCGGTGGTCAACCGCGATCTGCACGGCCCCGGCGGCGCGATCAGCCCCGACGGCAGGCGGTACGTCTTTTCGCGCGCCGACGGCGACCACCACGATCTGGCGGTGCTGGACCTGGCCAGCGGCGCGGCGCGCGTCGTGTACCAGGAAGGCCACGGGCGCTTCCTATCGAACCCGCGCTTTTCGCCCGACGGCCAGCGCATCGTCGCCACCGAGGTGGACAACAGCCACTTTCAGATCCGTCTCTTCGACGCCACGTCGGGCCAGCCGGTCGCGACGCTGCCCACCGGGGGCGCCGCCGTGCAGGACGCGTCGTGGTTGGATGACCACCGCGTCCTTTATCTGGGCGCCGCCGAGACCAGCGCCGGATTTCAGGTCTACGTCCACGACCTGAAGACGGCGCACACCCGGCGGATCAGCAATGCACCCTATCTGGCCTTTGAACCGCGGGGCGCCGGCGATGGCGCCGTGCGGTTCCTGAACCGCGAAGGATGGCAGTGGACGATCGACGAGGTGGCGCTGCCTCCCGCGACGCCTGTCGAACCCGTGGTGGCCGTCGCACCGGCGCCGACCCCGGAAGCGCCGCCGGAGGCGCCAGGTGTCGCCACGCCCGCCCCCGCGGCGGAGTCACCACCACCGCCCGTTCCAGCGCAGCCTCCGTCATCCGTGCCGGCACCTTCGCCTTCGCCCGCGCCTCCTCCCCCGTCGGCGCCCGTCACCCAGGTGTTGTCCGACAAACCGTACAGCCCGCTCGGCGACCTGTTCATCCCCCGCCTCTATGGACCGACGCTGACCGCGATCGGACGCAGCGCCCAGATTTACGGCCTGGTCCTTTCGGGCAACGATCGCCTGTCGCTGCACCGCTGGACCGTCGCCGGTTACTACCAACCGCAGGGCGGCGGCGAGCCCAGCGTGCTGGTCGGGTACACCAATCGCCAGCTGGCGCCGCTGACCATCGAGGCGCTGGCCGCCCAGTACAAGGTCCACGACTTCCCCGCGACCACGCCGCCCGCCGACTTTACCGAGTATCGGCGCGACCGCGAGGCCACGTTGAACCTGCTCCAGTCTTTCTACGGCAATCCGATCAGGCTGGGTTTCTCGTATCTCGAGACCTATCGCCCCGACGATCCAACCGTGATGCGACCGCTGCGCCGCATGGCCGGCCCGCACCTGGTCGCCAGCTTTGCGGGCGTCGAATCCACCCCCTACACCGGCGTTCGGCGTCTCTTCGCCATCACTGCCCAGGTGGCCGAGTATCCCCGACAGTGGAACACCACCGGGTCAGGATTCGTCGACACGTTCGCCGCCGTCGACGTCGTCCTGCCCCTGCCGGTCGGCGCGCGTCACACGTTGTCGCTGAGCGGGCGCGGTCGCGATCTGGTGGGCGCCACGTATCCCGGACTGCTGACCGTGGGCGGCTACGTCAGCACGCTGCTGGGACGGCATTCCAACCGACCGGAGATCAAGACTGAAGAATCGCCGGTCGTCCCGCCCGGCTTTGGCTTCACCGAATCGCTGCGCGGATTCGAAGACTTTCCGTTCGCCGCCAACAAGATCGTCATCGGCGACGCCACCTATCGATATCCGTTCATCATCGATCGCGGCTGGGCGTCCAGCCTCTGGCTCTTGCCCGCCTTCTTCGTCAGCCAGATCGATCTGGAACTGTTCGGCGCCGCCGCGCGCGTGCCGGTCAGTGACGCCCCCAACCATCTTGCGGTGGGCGGCGCCCTGACCCTGCGCACGTCGCTGTGGACGGTGCCGCTGGCCGTCCAGTATCAGCTGGCCCGCCGGATCACCGACGACCACGGGCTGACCCACTTGATCACCCTTGGAAACTAGGCGCTCTGGCGATCGCCCTCGCCCTGATCGGTGGCCAGGCGATAACCCTGGCCGCGGATGGTCTCGATGGCGTTGCCGGCCGCGCCCAGCTTGCGGCGAAGCTGCGACAGGTGGACGCGGATCAGCGCCGTGTTGGCCGTGTTCACGCTGCCCAGCACGTCACGCATCAGCTCGTGCGCGCCCACCACGCGGTCGGCATTCGACACGAGATAGCTGAGCAGCCGAAACTCCGTGCGCCGCAGGGTCAGCGGAATGCCGCTGATGACCGCCTCGCCGTTGGCCGAGTCGACCAGGATGGGACCGACGCGGCACTGGCCCAGGCTGCGCACGCGGTTGCGGCGACAGATCGCCCGCAGGCGGGCCAGCAATTCGTCGACCGCCACCGACGCCGACACCACGTCATCGGCCCCGGCGTCCAGCACCGCCGCCACGCCGGCCGGATCGATCGTCTCGCACAAGGCAATCAGGGGGCCCACGTGCCGGGCCCGCCTGACCACCCGGCACCAGCGCACGGCGCTGCCGGTGGTACCGGCGTGCAACAGCATGGCGTCGTCCAGCACCGGCTGTGACCAGATCTCCAGGCGGTCGATGACGCGCATCGCGCTGCCGGCGCGCGCGAACGCCGACCGCAGCCGGGCACAAAGCTCTGTTTCTCGGGAGGCAAGGGTAATTCGCATAGGGATCGACTCGTTAAATAGGGAACGAAAAAGGCGCGCCGAATTGCATCGCCCTGCCTTAAAGACGAATGGAGAAGCGCTTTGTCGCACCCAATTCGCGGGATGACGGCACGATCGCGCCGAACTGCGTCGAACGGCGCGGGAAAGCGTCCTGCACTGACCGGTTGCCGGAGACTCACACCGCGTCCGGCCAGGGGGCCCAGACCGTTCCCCGCCGCAGGGGCGGAAAGACCTCCGGGTGCAGCATCTCGGCCAAGATTTCCGGGGTTTCGAAGAGCATGGGCCCCGAGCGGTTGAAATAGAAGTTACCGTCGGCGACAAACACCCGCCCCGAACGGACGGCGCGCAGGTCAGACCAGCCGGGACGTTCGGCAAACAGCGGCATCTCCTGGCGGGCCCGGGCCAGGCCGAACCCGCAAGGCGCCACCACCAGCACCTGGGGATCGGCAGCGCGCACCGCCTCCCAGGGTGTGGTCGTGGAATGCACGCCGGCCGTTCCCAGCAGGTCGGTGCCTCCGGCCGCCGCCACGATCTCCGGTCCCCAGTTGCCCATGGCGAAGACCGGCTCGATCCATTCCAGACAGACCACCGACGGCCGCGGCAGCGCCGCCATCCGACCGGCCAGCGTGGCCAAGCGATGGCGCACCCCCGCCACCAGAGCCTCACCCGCGGCGGCGGCGCCCAGCACCCGCGCGACCTCGATGAAGCCGTCAAGGATCTCCTGCAGCGATCCGGTCCGCAGGGCGACAATCTCCTTGCGCTGCAGGCGCGCGCCACCACCGTGGGCCAGATCTTGGGGCGTCACCGCGCACACCTCGCAGTGGGTCTGGGTGATGAGGACGTCGGGCGCCAGCGCGGTCAGAGCCGCCTCGTCGACCTCGTACAGCGGCTGCCCGGCATGCAGCAGGTGGCGAACCCGCTGGTCTATCTCCTGGCTTGATCCGGTCACATCGAACGTCGGCCGGCTGACCGCCGGCAGTCGTTTGACCCAGGCCGGGTGATCGCACTCGTGCGACCGCCCCACCAACCGATCACCCAGCCCCAGCGCCGCCACCAGTTCGGTTCCGCTGGCCAGCAGCGAAACAATGCGGGCGGGCGAATCCTTCATGAGTTCGTCTTCTACCGCCTTGGGCAACGCGGAGGAAGACCGGGCGCCCCCGCCTCCTGGCACTCAGGGTAGGCCAGGAACCCGTTACGCGCGGGACGAAGGTCAGCAACCGATTGAAGGCGGCTTTCGCGCGTTTGCGCTCCTGGCGGAGCGCCCTTTTCGGAATCCGTTACAGAGCGCTCCTCGCCAGAGGAGCCCAAACGCGCGACCGCGGCGATTCAGTCGAGTTGTACCCTTCTCCCCGCGCGTAACGGGTTTACTCGCGAAAATGTGGCCAAAGGGCCGCTGGTCGGCAGGTCCCCGCCGCGCTAGGTTTGAACCATAGAGGAGGTCGCTATGAAGGGACTCACTCGATGGGCCAAAGGGCCGACCCGAACGTGGTTGGTAGTGCTGGCGCTGGGCGTTGCGGGCGGAGGACTTGGCTGCGGCATGCGCATGACGCTGCCGCCGGTCGTGCCGCTTGATCCCAAGGCGCCACCACCGACCGACGATCAGCTGACGGCCGCCGTCCAGGCTCGGATTGATTACGACTGGATCCTGCGGCAACGGTTCATCCGCATTGCCTCCGCCAGCGGCGCGGTGCTCTTGACCGGGTGGGTTGAGACCTCGCTGGAACGCACCATCGCCATCAACATCGCCAAGACCACGCCCGGCGTTCGCCGCGTCGACGACGACATTCGCGTCATTCGCGATTTCTTTTAGTAGCGACCGCCGACGGCAATTCCAGCGCGTTGCGCCGGGACATTTTGCCGCGCTGGACC
>JAXDMH010000669.1:0-3417 GCA_034666225.1 Myxococcales bacterium | reverse complement strand
CGGCCACGATGCCGGCCCGGCGCAGGGCCCGATAGCAAACCGCGGCGTGCCGGCGCTGTTCGCGCTTGGCCCGATCGCTGCTGTGCGACGCCGCGATGAATTTGATGAGGCGCCGATAGCCGCCACCGCGCACGGTGGTCTTGCACTGCAGGCAATTGATCAGCATCCCGTGCGTGACGGTAAAGCGCGACTCTAGCGCCTCCGGCATGCCGACCATCAGCCGATCGAAGGTCCCCTTGTCCCAGTGCACGTACCCCTTGGTCGGGGGTTTGTGCATCACCACCTTCTTGCCACCGGCCTTCTTGCTGGCCAGGCGCTTGTTTTCGATGGTGTGGGCCGGCGCCTGCGCCGCCACCGTGCCGCGATCGTCGAAGCCTTTGCGTCCGGCCCGCCCGGCGATCTGCTGGAAGTCGCGCACGCTCAGGATCCCGGTCTTCTCCCCGTCGAATTTGCAGAGCTGGGTGAACAGCACCGTGCGTAACGGGATGTTGATCCCCATGCCCAGCGTGTCGGTGCCGCTGACCACTTTCAGAAGGCCGGCCTGGGCCAGCTTCTCCACCAGCAGGCGGTACTTGGGCAAAAGACCGGCGTGGTGCAGGCCGATGCCGTGGCGGATGAAGCGCTGAAAATCTTTTCCGTACGGCGTGTCGAACGAGACGTCGGCCAGGGCGCGCCGGATGGCCTCTTTTTCGTCCTTGCTGCAGATGTCCACGCTGAGCAGGTTCTGCGCCTCGTCGGCGCAGGCTCGCTGGGTGAAGTTCACCAGGTAGATGGGATAGCGGCGCGCCGCTACCAGCTCGGCGATGGTTTCGTGCAGCGGCGTCTCTTGATAGGCAAAGTCCAGCGGCACCGGCCGGTCGCGGCTGCGCACCACGGCTATCTCACGTCCGGTGATGGCCTTCAGGCTCTGCTCGACGATGCGCGTATCGCCCAGCGTGGCCGACATCAAGAGGAACGTGGCGTCGTGCAGGGCCAGCAGCGGGATCTGCCAGGCCACGCCGCGATCGCGGTCCGAGTAGTAATGAAACTCGTCCATGATCACGTAATCCACGCGCGCTTCCGGATCGCGTAGGGCCATGTTGGCCAGGATCTCCGCCGTGCAGCACATCACCGGCGCCGTTCGATTGATGCTGGCGTCGCCGGTCAGCATGCCGACGTTGTCGGCGCCGAACAGCTGGCACAGAGCGAAGAATTTTTCGCTGACCAGCGCCTTGATGGGGCAGGTGTAATAGGAGATCTTCCCCTCGGCCATGGCCTTGAAGTGCATGGCCGTCGCCACCAGCGACTTGCCCGAACCGGTGGGCGTGTTGAGGATGATGTGCTTGCCGGAGACCAGCTCCAGCAGCGCCTCTTCCTGCGCGGGGTACAGGGCCAACCCGCTGCAGGTGGCGAAGGTGACGAAGCGGCTGAGGATCTCGTCGGGGCCGAGCGCGGCGCCCGGGGCCCGATCACCGAGCAGCGCCGCCAGCGGCGCCGGTTGCGCCGGCGCGTCGTCAGTTGACGACGGCGACAACGCCGACGACGAGGGCAAAGCGGCGGTGGTCATGGGCACAAGCCCCGCGCCTTACCGGCGCAGTTTTTTCTCCAAGAGCTTGTACGAATCGGTCAGCCTCTGCGTCAGCTCGTTCGCCGCCTTCTGATTTTCCGGGCGGTCGTTGTGCAGATCGGGATGATACTTTCGCATCAGCGTGCGGTACGCCTTGCGCACGGCTTCGAAGTCAGAACCGGGCGGCACCACCAGCGCCGCGTAGGCCTGGCGGACGGCGGCGTCGTCACTGGCCCGGCGCGGGGCGGGGCGGCCCCCCGCGCGTCCCGTCGACGACGAAGATGATGATGACGACGACGTCGACGACGGGCGCGCGCCCGGCCGCGGACCGTGCGTTGCCTGTTCGACCTCTTCGCGGGCGCGCTTGCGGCGCTCCAGCTCCGCCTCCAGTTCCTCATCGCTGAGGACGTCGGTCGACCCGAAACCGTAGTGGTCGTTGTCGTCCTCGCTGCGCGCCGCCCGCTCCAGCAGCGAGTTCAGCTCGGCGCGCGCCAGATCAATGAGGCGCCGTCCAATGCTCACCCGGGCGACCTCTCGAACAGGCTGATGGCATCCATCTCGGGCGGCTGGGGCAGCCTCAGGTACTCAAGGATGGTCGGCGCCACATCCGCCAGGCGCCCGCCCTCACGGAACTTGCGCCCGTGCAGGTCAGCGCCGATGGCCAGGAACGGCACCGGGTTGGTGGTGTGCGCCGTGTGCGGCTGACCGGTCACCGGGTCGACCATCTGCTCGCAGTTGCCGTGATCGGCCGTGATGAAGACCGCCGCCCCCGCCTTTTCGGCGGCCTCGGCCACCCGCCCGATGCAAGCGTCGATGGTCTCGATGGCCTGCACCGCCGGCTTCAGCATGCCGGTGTGCCCGACCATGTCGGGGTTGGCGTAGTTCACCAGGATGAAGGGCGGACCGGCTTCCTTGCGTTCCAGCGCTTGCACGACGACATCGGTGACGCCGGCCGCTGACATCTCGGGCGCCAGGTCGTACGTGGCCACGCTGCGGTTCGACGGCACCAGGACCCGTTCCTCGCCCGGGAAAGGCGTTTCGTTGCCGCCGTTGAAGAAGTAGGTGACGTGCGCGTATTTCTCGGTTTCGGCGGTGCGCAGCTGGGCGATGTGATGCTGCGACAGCACCTCGCCCAGAATCATCTTCAGGCTCTGGGGCGGAAAAGCCGCCGGCACGTCGATCTTGGCGTCGTACTGGGTCATGGTGGCGAACGCCGCCAGCTTGGGGCGCGCCCCCCGATCGAAATGTGGGAAATCGTCGGCGCGAAAGGCCAGTGTCAGCTGGCGGGCGCGGTCGGCGCGGAAGTTCCAGAAGAATGCCGCGTCGCCGTCGCGCACCACCGCCGCCGGAGCGCCGCCCTCGCCGCGCAAGAGCAGCGGCTTGATGAACTCGTCGGTGATCTCCTTGCCGCCGGCGTCGGCGCCGCCGCCGGCATAGCTGGCCTCGACCGCCGCCGCCAGATCATCGACCAGCCGCCCCTCGCCACGGGTCAGCATTTTCCAGGCGATCTCCAGGCGGTCCCACCGCTTGTCGCGATCCATGGCGTAGTAACGACCCACGGCGCTGACCACCTGTCCGACGCCGATCTCGCGCAGCCTGGCCGACACCTGCCGCAGGTAACCGGCCGCCGACCGCGGTGGCGTGTCGCGCCCGTCCAGGAAGGCGTGCCAGGCAACGCGGGTCAGGCCGCGGCGCTTGGCGGCCTCGCAGATGGCGTAGGCATGCTCCAGCGAGGCGTGAACGTTGCCGGGGCTGGTCAACCCGAACAGGTGCAGCGTCCCACCGCTGGCCTTCACCGCGTCGATGGTCTTCACCAGCGTCGGGTTTGAATAGAAAGTTTCGTTCTTGAGGGCCAGGTCGATGCGCACGAT
>JAXDMH010000668.1:0-2869 GCA_034666225.1 Myxococcales bacterium | reverse complement strand
CTAGGAGCGCGTAGAGCGTAGGCCGGCTTTGCCGGCCGGAGCTCACCGCGGGAGGTTCGGAACCCGTCTGAGGGTTCCGGGCTAGGAGCGCGTAGAGCGTAGGCCGGCTTTGCCGGCCGAAGCTCATCGCGGGAGGTTCGGAACCCGTCTGAGGGTTCCGAGTTAAGCGTTGAGGCCGGCCAGCCGGCGCACCAGCGGCCAATCCAGATGGTCGCGCACGACGTCGGCCAGCCGGTCATAGGCGGCCTCCGGCGAGCGGCGCCCCGATGACGCCGATGACGACGGCGACGACGCCGGCACAGGCGAGACAACCGGCTGCCCGACCGGCGACCGACGAAGGCGCAACGTGGCCAGGAGGGCGGCGCGCACCGGATCATTCTCCAGCAGGCCGTGGATCAACGTTCCGACCACCGCCCCACCCGGCGCCACCGCGCCGTCAGTCAGGTCGACGGCGGCGCGGTTTCGTTCGCGCAGCCGGAACGGCGCCGCGGCGCCCGCGCCCGGTATGGCCTCGACCACGCCGGCATGAATCTCGTAACCGGTGAGCAAAGTCCCGCGCGGCAAACCGGCGGTCAGGAAGGACGGCGCGCCGACGGTGGCCTTGACCTGGGCGACGGTCTTCTCGGTCCGAAAGCGCGTGCGCAGCGGAAGGAACCCCAGGCCCGGCGTCTGTGCCTCCGGCGATTCGACGCCGTCGGGATCGTCGATGGTCTGACCCAGCATCTGACAGCCGCCGCAGATTCCCAGCACCAGCCCGCCGGCGGCGATGCGATCGCGCAACGCCCGGTCCAGCCCCCGTTCACGCAACCACTGCAGATCGGCCACCGTGCTCTTGGACCCGGGCAGGATCACCAGATCGGCGGCGGCGATCTCCTCGGCACCCTCCACGAAACGCAGGCGCACGCCGGGCTCGTACTCCAGCGGTTGCACCTCGTCGTGATTGGAGATGCGCGGCAGGCGCACCACCGCCACCAGCAGGTCGATGGGCGCTGTGTCGCGCGGCTGCGCCGCGAAGGTGGCACTTTCGCGCGCGCGGTCGTCCAGAGCCACCCCGTCCTCGTCGGCGATGCCCAGCTGTTCGATGAAAGGGAGCACGCCCAGCACGGGAACGCCGGTGCGCGCGGTCAGCGATGTCAGCCCCGACCCCAGCAGTGAAACGTCGCCGCGAAACTTGTTGATGACGAACCCGGCCACACGCGCCCGTTCGCTGCGATCGAGCAGCTCCATGGTCCCCACCAGAGACGCGAACACGCCGCCCCGATCGATGTCGCCCACCAGGATGACCGGCGCGTCGGCCAGACGGGCCACGTGCATGTTGGCGATGTCGTGCTCCTTGAGGTTGATCTCGGCGGGACTGCCTGCCCCTTCGATGACGACCAGATCGTACGCGGCGCGCAGGCGGGCCAGGCTCTCGGCGATGATCATCCGGATCTCGCCCTTGTGTCCGTGGTACTCGGCCGGGGTGAGGCTGCCGATGGCCTTGCCCAGGATCACCACCTGCGATCGACCGGATCCTTCGGGTTTCAGCAAGACCGGGTTCATGTCGACCGACAGCGGCGCCCCGGCTGCCTCAGCCTGTACCGCCTGGGCGCGCCCGATCTCGCGGCCGTCGGGCGTCACACAGGCGTTCAGCGACATGTTCTGCGATTTGAACGGCGCCACGCGGACGCCGGCGCGGCGGAACAGCCGGCAAAGCGCGGTGACCAGCAGACTCTTTCCCACCGACGACGCCGTCCCCTGCACCATCAGTGTTCGGGCGGCTGGATCGGTCGCGGCCGTCACGGCCGTCATGGCTGCTTTGGCCGCCGCTGTTCGAACCAGGCCAGCCGCGCGCGCAGGCGAACCACCTCGCCGATGATCAGCAATCCTGGCGGACGCGGCGGCGCCGGCGGCGTGATTCGATCGGCCAGGTCGGCGACGGTGCCCACCACCACCTCCTGCTCGGGCGTGGTGGCGGAGGCGACGTAGGCGGCCGGCGTGTCGGCGGCAAATCCTTCCTTGATGAGCCGCTGCAACGTCGACCGGACGCGACGAGCGGACATGTACAGCACCAGCGTGCGGTCATCGGCCGGCGACATGCCGGGCGCTCTCGGCGCGACCAGCACGGCCGGTTCATCGCCGCCGGGTGCGTCGTCGGCCTCGTGCCCGGTGGTCAGCAGCACGCCCGCCGAGACGTGACGGTGGGTCAGCGGGATCCCCGCATAGGCCGCTGCACCCAGCGCCGCCGAGATGCCCGGGACGATCTCGAAGGGGATGCCGTTCTCCACCAGCACCTCAGCCTCCTCGCCGCCGCGCCCGAAGATCAGCGGATCACCCGATTTCAGGCGCACCACACGCAACCCGCGCCGCGCCCGATCCAGGACGTCGGGGTGCAACCGATAGTCGATTCGCCCCGAGCCCTGCCGCCGTCCCACCGCCAGGCGCTCGGCCGAGGGCGGGGCCAGCGCCAGGATCTCCGGCGACACCAGCTCGTCGTGCGCGACCACGTCGGCGGTGCGCAGCAGCTCGGCCGCGCGCACGGTCAGCAAGCCGGGATCGCCGGGTCCCGCGCCCACCAGGTAGACGATGCCAACACCGGGGCGCCCATCGCTGCCGCTCACGACCACTCCTGCCGGCCTTCTTTAGCCAGAACGCCCGTCGTGTCAAGACGGCGACGTGGCAAACTAAGCCGCGGGGAAGCGCGCGATGACGATGATGGCGAGCAGCTCGATGGCCGAGACCCAGCAGGCGACGCCCCCGCCCTGGCTGGGTCGGTCGCGCTGGGCCCTGCTGGCCGACATCATCGGCGGCTGGCGGCAGGCCCGCGATCGCCTGGTCCAGGTGGTGTCGTTCTTCGCCACGTTGTTCCGCCCGTCGCGGGTGCGGGCGC
>JAXDMH010000667.1:0-10665 GCA_034666225.1 Myxococcales bacterium | reverse complement strand
TTCACGTCCAACGCGGGGTGCGAACTCAACCCAGCGTGAAAAGGGTCTACCTAGGAACGCACTGTTTGTACGTGATGCCGCCGGTAGGGGCCGGGATCTCTTTGCACTGCTCGTCGTCGGGGCAATCGGGATCGGCGCTGCAGCTGACGGCGGCGGCCATCCACCCGCCCGCCGCCACCACGGCAGCGATGCCGACGGCCACGCCGACCACGCCCACGCTCAGGGTGTTGCGGTTGTCGTTCTGCTCGCCCACAACCCAGACAGTGCTGCCGCCCAGGGCCAGCGCCGCCCCCAGCGTCGCCAGCGTGCGCGGTCGGCGATGCCGGCCGGCGCAACCGGCGCTGACCAGCGCGGCCGCCGCCACGGCCACCAGCAGCGCCCGCGTCTGTCGACCGAAGATTGACTGCGCGCGGGTGACCGGTGAATGCATGGGCTGATCTGACTTGCGCCGCGCTTACCGGGTCAGGCTTTCCATCTCGGCGACGGACTTGGGTGTGCCGGCGGTCAGAACGTCGTTGCCACCGGCAGTGACCACCAGGTCGTCCTCGATGCGTACGCCGATGCCCCGATATTCGGCCGGCGCTTTCTCGTCGTCGGGCGCGATGTACAGCCCCGGCTCGATTGTCAGCACCATCCCCGGCTCCAGCGCGCGGGCGGCTCCTTCCAGCGAATAGAACCCGACGTCGTGCACATCCATCCCCAGCCAGTGGCTGGTGCGGTGCATGTAATAGGCCTTGTAGGCGCCGCTTTCGATCAGCGCCGGCACCTCGCCGGTCAGCAGGCCCAGCGTGACCATCTTGCCCGTCAGCGCCGTCACCACGTCGGCGTGAATGGCCTCCAGCGTGGCGCCCGGTTTGGTGGCGGCGATGGCCGCCAGCTGCGCCTCCAGCACCGCCTCGTACACGCGCCGCTGCGCCGGCGAGAAACGGCCGCCGACGGGAAACGTGCGCGTCACGTCGGCGGTAAAGCCGTCCACCTCGCAACCGGCGTCCACCAGCAACAGGTCACCTTCGCGCAGCTGGGCGTTGTTCTCGACGTAATGAAGGATGGTGGCGTTGATGCCGCCGCCCACGATGCTGGGATAGCCAGGCCCCACGCCGCCCCGGCGCCGGAAGGTGTAATCGATCAGCGCCTCGATCTCGTATTCGTGCACGCCGGGCCGCGCCGCCCGCATGGCGGCGATATGCGCCTCGGCGGTGATGTCCGCCGCTCGCCGCTGGATGCCCAGCTCGGCTTCGGTCTTGTACAGCCGCATCTCGTGCACCGACAGACGAGCGTCGACCAGCTTCACCGGGGCGTGCGGGCCGCGGCGCTCGCGCCCGCGCAGCACGGACACCAGGCGCGCCATCCGCTCGTCGACCTCGGGATCGCGTCCGATGTGGTAGTGCAGCTCCTCGGTGCCGGCCACCAGCTCGGGCAGGCGGACGTCCAGCTCGTCGACGGGAAACGCCACGTCCGCACCGAAGATCTTTTGCGCCCCCTCGACGCCGGCCCGGCGCCCGGTCCAGGTCTCCTCGGCGGGATTGCGCGCGCCCACCAGCATCGAAAACGGCGCGGTCGCATGCCCGGGGCGCAACACCACCACGGCGCCCGGCTCTTCGAAACCGGTCAGGTACAGGATGTCGCTGTCCTGGCGAAACTTGTGGTGCACGTCGCCGTTGCGCAGGCGTTCGGGCGGCGAAAACAGGATCAGCGCGGCGCGCGGGCCCAGGATCTCGGCCAGGCGGGCGCGACGGGCAGCGTGAAGCTCGAAAGCCATGTTGTGCATTTTACTTTATCATCGCCCGCCGCGGGGCCCCGGCGCCGCGACAAACGATGCGATGGCCAATGGCAGGGCAATGACAGACTTGAACACGGCCGTGGTCTCCGCGCGCGGCGTCTCGCGCATCCGCGCCGGACACCCCTGGGTGTTCCGCCAGGACGTGGTGCGCGGCCCGTCCACCGACGCCGGCAGCGGCGGCCCGTCGCTGGTGGTGGTGGAGGACGGGCGTGGCAAGACGCTGGGGCTGGCCACCTGGGCGGCCCAGGCCAAGCTGGCCCTGCGCATGGTGGGCGGCGGCAACGCGCCCGCCGCCACCAGCGACGCCGATCTGCTGGCCCTGGTCAGCCGCCGCCTGGACGCCGCGCTGGCCCGCCGGGGTGGCCTGGGCCTGGACCGCGACGCCTATCGGGTCAGCCACGCCGAAAGCGACGGGCTGCCCGGGCTGTTCGTTGACCGCTATGCCGACGCGGCGGTGATTCAGACGGCGTCGGTGGCGATGAACGCCGCGCGCGACGCCATCGCCCGCCTGGTCGTCGAAAAGCTGGGCGTGCGCATCGTCGTCGCCCGCGACGACGGATCGATGCGCGACTTTGAAGGCTTGCCGCGCTTTGCCGGCGTCGTGGCCGGCGGGGGCGCCACGCAGGTCATCTATCGCCTGGGCCCGAACCAGCTGGAGGCCGATCTGATGACCGACGGAAAAACCGGCGGGTTTCTGGACCAGGCCGACAACCACGCCGCCGTCGCGGCGCTGGCCCCGCGCGGTGCCCGGGCCCTGGACGCCTTCACCTATCACGGCGGCTTCGCGCTGGCCCTGGGGCGCCTGGGCGGGGCCGTGCTGGCCACCGACGAAGATCCCGCCGCCGTGGCCCGCGCGCAGGCCAACGCCCGCCGCAATGACCTGACCAACGTCGAGGTGCGCGCCGCCAACGCCTTCGATCTGCTGCGCGATCTGGAATCGCAGCGGGCGCGGTTCGACGTGGTCGTCCTGGATCCACCGGCGCTGGCCAAACGCGGCGCCAGCGGCGCCGGCCTGACCGCCGCCGATCGCGGCTACAAGGAGCTGATCCTGCGCGGCGCGCGCCTGACCGAAGCGGGCGGTTACCTGGTCGCCTGCTCCTGCTCGGGCCGCGTGACGCGCGCCCACTGGGACGAGCTGTGCGCCGAAGCGCTGGGCGATTCCGGCCGGGCGGCGCAGGTGGTGGCGCGCCTGGGGGCCAGCGCCGATCACCCCGAGCTGATCGGCGTCCCCGAAACGGGACACCTCAAGACCTGGATCCTGCGCGTCCTCTGACCGGCAGCCGGCGCAGCCCGCGCCAGGTCGACCACAGCCCCAGCGCCAGTCCGTACCAGGTCGGCAGCAACAGGGCTATCACCGGGGCGTTGTCCTGGTGAAAACCGGGATACACCTTCAGCAGGAATCCCAGCGTGGCCAGCGCCGCCGCCGCCACCGCCAAGATGAAAGCGCGCCGCGCAGCGATCAGTTGCCCGCGCGCCACGCCGAAAAGCGCGACCGGCAACAGCAACGCCCAGGGCGCGCACTGCATGATGTTTTCGTTTCGCGCGGCGACTATGTGATCGGTGAACCCCCAGACAAACACCAGAAAACTGCCGAGGAATCCCAGCGCAAAGACCCACAGCGCGGCCACCACGCTGAAGACCACGCGCCAGAAAGGCCAGTTCGCCCCCGCCAGGCCCAGCGAAAACAGGGCACAGCCCACGCCCGCCCCCGCCAGCAGCCACACCAGGCGCAGATCGGGTGGATAGTCAGGCGGCGGCTCGCGCTGGGCCCGGAAAATGAGTTCTTGTGACCGCACCAGCGGGTGCGTGTCGCCGCTGGGCCCCGGCAAGCTGACCGCACGCAGGCCGCGCGCCAGTTCCTGCGGGATGAACATCTCGGCCCAGCGGTTCACCGGCTCGTCGGTGGTCGGCCCCAAGATCAAATACAGCGTCAGGTACTCCCACGGCAGATCCGCGGTCAGGCGCAGCGCCTGCTCGCGCAAGGTCAGGCGCCCCGGGCCCTGCGCCGACGCCCGCAACCGCCCGCCGGTGACGACGTCGATGGCGTCGCGAACCCGCGTCGAACAGTTGTCCAGGAAATAGTCATATTTGTAATTTCGTTTCTCGGGACGAGCGTTCACTTCCAGCCGTTCGGCCAGCGCGAATTTCTCCGCCGGCTCCAGCTCCAGCTCCTGCGCTTCGACGGACCGGTTCTCGTGCTGATAGGTGCTCAGCGTCCTGTCCAGCGACGAGACCGACAGCCAGTACGTCAGCCGGCCTTTGATGAAATCCGGGATCAGGCGCGGCGAATCAAAGCGGAACGTCCCGAAGTTGTAGACCTTGCTGACCTTGGTGACGCGATCCTGAATCCAGATGGCGTTGTGTCCGAACTTGAAGAACGGATGGTCACCGGGACCCATGGTCATGAGGTAGACGGAGAGCTCGTCGCCGGGTTGCGCCTGGGCCAGCCGCGCACCGGCGCCGGCGCCCAGCAGCAAACAAGAAAACAGGACGGCCGCAAGAACGGTGGCCCGTGATCGTGTGCGGTCTCCGACTCTACGCCGCCAACCAGCCGGCTTCGCCATCAAGGAAAGCGTATCGCATCAACGAATCCGGCGCAGCACCGTCGCGAAGAATCCGTCGGTGTCGTTGACGTGCGGGTAAAGCCGGAGCACCTGGCCGTCGCCGCCCCCCAGCTGCTGCACCCGTTCGCGTCCCCAGATCTCCTTGATCGGCACGCGCACAAAGTCGTCGCGCTCCGCCAGGAATCTTTCGATGACCCGTTCATTCTCGTCTTCAAAAACCGTGCATGTGGCGTAGATCAACCGCCCACCCACGTTGCAGTAAGGGGCGTAGGTCACCAGCAGCGACACCTGGCGCGCCGGGAACCCAGCAACGCTATCCGGGGTCAGCCGCCAGCGCGCCTCGGGATTGCGGCGCAGCGTCCCCAGCCCCGAACAGGGAGCGTCGACCAGCACGCGATGAAAGGCCCCGACCGGAAGGTCCTTGGGGATGCCGTCCGGAAACGCCCGGGCCTCGACGCTGTTCAGGCCGGCGCGCCGCGCCCGCCGGCGCAGCTCTTCCAGCTTGCGCCCGTCCACGTCGACGGCCAGCAGGCGCCCCTTGCCGGCCATGATGCTGCCCAGGGCCAGCGTCTTTCCCCCCGCGCCGGCGCAGGCATCCAGCACCCGCCCGCCCGGCGGTGGCGCCACCAGCTCGGCCACCAGCTGGCTGCCTTCGTCCATCACCTCGAACAGGCCGTCGCGAAACGCCGAAAGACCAAAGGCGTTCACCCGCGTCTCCAGCACCAGCCCGTCCGGGGCCAGGACCGACGGGCGCGCCGTGACGTTCTCCTCGGCCAGGCGGGCGATCAGCGCCTCGCGGCTGATGCGCAAGGTGTTGACCCGCACCGCCATCGGCGCACGACGATTCATGGCGTCGGCCATCGCCAGCGCCGTCTCCAGGCCCAGATCCGCGGCGAACCGTTCGATCATCCAGGTCGGATACGACACCTTGACCGCCGCGCGCTCGAGATCCTTGCGATGCCCCAGGCCCGCGTCGTCGTCAGCGGCGCGCGACAGATCGATGCGGCCGCGCACCAGGGCCAGCGCCTCGGCTTGTCCGACGTCGACCGGCACCAGCCCGTCGCGGATCTCGTAGATCAGCAGCTTTAACTGATCGCGCACCACCGGCGACAGTTCCCCGGCGGTGAATCGCTCGCCCGCCACGGCGCCGGCGCCGGCACCACCACCGCCGCTCAGACTCTCGGCGATGATGGCGTCCAGGCGGCGGTCCCAGCGAATCAGTCCGTACACCGCCTCGGAGATGCGCCGGCGATCGCCGCTGGGCAATTCGCGGTGGGCGCGGAAAGCACGTGCGAGGATGTCGGAGGCGAACCCCCACTCCGCGCGACACTCGGCCGCGATCTCCAGCGCCAGCGCCCGCGCGCCCGCGGACAGCCTCGGTTGTTTCGTTTGCAACGCGGTCACCTGCTATTCTGGACCAGCATGCCTGAACAGACGCGCGCCGCCACCGCCTTCACCCCCTCGCCACCCACGCTGCCCTCCGGCAAACCGAATCCATACATCGTCGCGCTGGAGCAACTGGACCGCGCCGCCAAGGTTTGCAACCTGGATCCGACGGTGCGGGACATTCTTTCGCAGCCCAAAAACGAGATCATCATCAACTTTCCCGTCCGCATGGATAGCGGAGAGTACAAGATGTTCAAGGGCTACCGCGTCCAGCACAGCAACATTCTCGGTCCCTACAAGGGCGGCATTCGATATCACGAGCTGGTGTCGCTGGACGAGGTGAAAGCGCTGGCCTCGTGGATGACGTACAAATGCGCGCTGCACGACATCCCGTTCGGCGGCGGCAAAGGCGGCATCAAATTCATGCCGCGCATGCATTCGACGACCGAGCTGGAGCGCATCACCCGCCGCTTTACCCACTCCCTGGGCGCCAACATCGGCCCCGAGTACGACATCCCGGCCCCCGACGTCGGCACCAACGGCCAGACCATGGTCTGGATGATGGACACGTACATGAACGTCGTCGGTTTCACCGACAAGAACGCCAACCGGCGCGTGGTCACGGGCAAGACGCTGGCCTCGGGCGGCTCGCATGGTCGCGAGGCGGCCACCGGACAGGGAATCGTCCACTGCATCACCGAATGGGCGCGCGATCGCAGGTTCGACCTGAACGGCGCCAGCTTCATCGTGCAGGGGTTCGGCAACGTCGGCTCGAACGCGGCGAAGATCCTGGCCCGCACCGGCGCCGCCCTGACCGCCGTCGGTGACTACAAGGGCTACATCGCCAACGGCGACGGCATCAACCCGTACAAGCTGTCCGAGTACGTCGTGCGCACCGGCTCCGTGGCCGGCTATCCCGGCAGCCGCGCCATCTCGCGCGAGGAATTCTTCGCCACGCAGGCCGACATCTTCATTCCCGCCGCGCTGGAGCTGGAGATCGGCGTCCCCGAAGCGCGCGCCCTGAACGTCAAGCTGATCGTCGAAGGCGCCAACGGCCCCACGGAGACCGCCGCCGAACCAATCTTGCTGGGCAAGGGGATCGATCTCATCCCGGACATCCTGGCCAACTCGGGCGGCGTGGTGGTCAGTTACTATGAATGGCTGCAGAACAAACGGTCCGAACGCTGGGAGCTGGAAGAGGTCGAGGAGCGCCTGGCCAAGCGCATGAAGCGCACGTATCTGGCGGTGACCGAATACGCCGCCCAGAAGCGCTGCGACTGGCGCCTGGCCGCCCTGGGCATCGCGCTGGAACGCATCGGCCTCGCCTATTCCGAACGCGGGATCTTCCCGTAGACGCTTACGGAATCACCACGCCGCAGTTCACGAAAGCAAAGTTCGTGTCCAGGCGAAAGTTCGAACCGATGCTGTGCCGCTCGGCGTGAAACAGATCCATCGGGTAGACGTTCCCCGGCGAGATCCCCAGATCGCCGGCCGCCTTGTCGAGATCGATGGTCCCGGTTTCGGGAAAGTGCAGCCCGCCAATATCGATGGCCAGCTTGCCGTTGATGAAGACCCACAGATCGTCGTCGCCGGTGAAGGTGAACACCGCGCCATTCTGATACTTGAACGTGGTGTGAAGCTCGGTGGTAAAGCCAAAGTTCTGATCCATCCCGAGGTCGTCCTTGCCCGAATACCCCCACCCTGTCGCGCCCAGCGGGAAGAAATGGTGACTATCGAAGGTGGCCACGCCGTTGGCGCCGGTCTGCAGCAGGAACTCGACCAGGAACGCCTTGTTCACCCCGTCGACGTTGCGGTACCACTGGTCGAACGCCGCCTGGCTGGTGGTCATCTGCCCTGACGGACAGATGGTCTTGTCGGTGGCGTTGACCTCGCAGTGCGAGGCATAGACCGGCTTCTTGTCGGTGCCCAGCGCCATCGCCACCAGGCCCTTGGTTGGCCCGCGTCCTTCGAAGGACTCAAAGTCGGGGTGGCCGCCCGTCTCCTTGACGCCCTTGAAGTCGCGAACGACGCCGAGAACGGCGTTGCACGTCGCCTGGCCATTGGCGCCACCGCCACCCCCAGCCGGCGTGTCCGAGGTGACGGGCGCGCCCAGCTTGAAACCACCGACCTCCGTCATGGTGAAACCGGTCGGCGCCGGAGGCGGCCCGTCGCCCGACGGCGCTCCCCCGCTGCCCCCACCCCCACCGCTGGAACCACCCCCGCCCGCGTCATTCGACGACTTCACCCCGGCCGCACAACCCACCGTAAATACAACCAGAACTGCCAATCTACCGATCGGGCGCACCAATAACATCGATCCCTCCAGCCGGTGAGTGGCCGGAGGATTCGGTTTCCGTGTGTCGGGGGCGGGCGCTGCCCTGGCTAGGCGACGATTTCCGAGATGACGCCCAACTTCCCCGACGGATCGCCGAAGTTGTCGACCAATGCGCCGTTGGCCTGGCGCACGCCGGCCGCGTTGATGATGGTGTTGAGCACCCGGTTGGCGAACCCTGGCGATTTGACGTGCAGCCCCGTCTTCAAGAACCCGCCCGCGCCGCCACCGATGATGTGCGGCACGTCGGTGCCGCTGTGGGGCGGGCCGTCGGCGATCGAGTTGGTCCAGAGGTTGACGCTGGAATCAAGCAACGTCCCGCCCGTGGGCAACGGGTAAGCCGACAGCCGATCGAGGAGGTGCTTGAAGTACCGGGCGTGAATCCGATCGATCTCGTGGTGCAGATCGATGGCGTTCGTGATCTTCGAACCGTTGTCGCCGTCGCTCATCACCCGGTGAGAGATGAAGTGATAGGGCGGGGCCTGAACGCCGTTGATGGTGTACATCGTGTGGTCGTTGCAGCCGCCCACCTGCAGCGTCGCCGTGCGCGCCCGATCGGTGGCGAAGGCGAAAGCCACCAGGTCCAGCATCATGTTCACCACCTTCTCCATGTTGGCGTCGGTGGTGTGCGTGCCGTTGACCGCCATCATGCCGGCCGTGTCGACCATCGGCCCCAGCGTGGTGGTCATGTTCATTTCCATCTCGCGCACGCTGGTCAGGTGCTGATCCAGGCGATCGTGGTCGGCCTTGCTCAGGTCGGTGCGGGCCAGAAGGTCGCGCAGGTCCGAGCGGACCAGATCGTTGACCGACAGCCGCCGCGCGGCGATCTTCGCGAACAGGGCCGGGTCGCTCTGCGACATCCCCGACAACCCGGACAGCCGCTGGTACACGTTCCAGGGGTTGTTGTCGCCGATCCGCAGCTTGCCGCCGGTCGAGAACGACATGGCGTCGTCGCGGTACGTCCCCTTCTTGCCTGCGTACAGCGTCAGCGGCTCCACGCCCGGCGACATGTTGCGCGCAATGAAGAAGTCCGCCGATTCGCTCACCGGCATCTGGCGGGGACTGGCCCCTGTAACCGCAGAAGCTGCAGCGACGGCCACCGGGCCGCCGTCATGGTTGCTCGAGAACTTGAAGTTCTGGTTGCGCAGGAAGATCAGCTTCGACGCATAGTCCTTCAGCTCGGTGGTGGTCTGGCCGTCCACCATCGTCGTGGGATCGATGGCACCCAGGGCCTTGGGCCAGAACAGGTCGGGATCGCCACCGTGGCCCTGGATCGATCCGTTCTGCTGCATCATGATCGCCGAGTAGATCTTGGCAGGCGCCGCCGCGGCGCGCGCGCCGCGCGGTTGAAACATGTCCAGAGCCGGCAGCCCCAACACCGCCCCGCCCATGCCCCTCAGGAATCGCCGGCGACCAATGTGCTTTTTCAACATGTGCATACTCCTTATGGCAACCGCGTGAGGAAGGCGTCGGTCGCCACCAGTTCCAGCATCAGGTCTTTGACGGACGTGTTGTTCTTCGAGCGCAGGCCGGCCTGCGACACCAGGTTGCGATCGGCGGCGCCGTCACTGGTGTCACGCCCGTAGAGATATTCAATCAGGTGCTCCGAGTAGCACTCGTGCGCCTGCTTGCTGTCAGCCATCTTCTTGATCAGGCTGACCGCCCCGTCGAACGTGAACGACTGGCCGTCCAGGTTGTACGTCCCTGACGCGTCCAGCGGCTGGCCGTTGCTCTCCACGGTGCGGTATTCACCATAGCCACCCAGCTTCTCGAACGCGTCACCCAGCGGGTTGATGATGGACGTGTGGCAGCTGTTGCACGGCGGGTTCATGGTCAGCTCTTCCACGCGCTTCCGGTTGGTCGAGGTGGCCCCGATGGCAGGCAGCTCTGGAAAGACCATGTTGGGCGGCGGCGCCAGAGGCAGGCACAGCACGTCGCGCACGATGCGGACGCCACGAATGATGATGTTGGGCGTGTCCGCGACCGCGTTGGCGGTCAGGAAACCGAGCTGGGTCAAGATGCCGGCGCGCTGGGTCGGATCCAGATTGACCTTCACGAAGGGGTCCGGCTGGCCGCTGGCCGGCGTGGTCGCCGACAGTCCGTACAGCTTGGACACCCGGCTGTTGGCGAAGGTGTACGGCGCGGTCAACAGCTCGGTCAGCCCGCGGCCCTGACCGAAGACGACGTTGTCGACCAGCGACAGGGCTTCTTGCCTGAGGTCGGCGCCCACGCCCTGCGCCAGCAGCGGCGCCGCCTTTGCGTCACGCGCGATGGAATCGAAATCCCGCATGTGCATCAGCTGGGAGTGAAAGTCGGCGACGACTTTCTGTGCCGCCGGCGTTCCGATCAGCCGCGTGGCCTCGGCAACCACCCCGTCCCGGTTGGTCAGCTTCTTCGAGTCGGCCGCGGCCATCAGCGTGTCGTCCGGCATCGAGTTGGTCAGGCCGTAAGACAGACGCGAGGCGATCTCGTAGTTGCTGAGGGGAATCTTCCCCGCCACCACGGCGTCGCTGGTCTCGGCCCGGTAGAGAAAATTGGGCGATTGCAGGAAGGCGCTGAGCACCAGCTCGGCGCCGTCAGCGAAGGCGTCGCTGGTTCCGAAC
>JAXDMH010000666.1:0-8166 GCA_034666225.1 Myxococcales bacterium | reverse complement strand
CGGACCGAAAAAAAGACGGTCCCGGCGGTGTTACGCTGCCGTTTAACGTGACGGCAGCGGAGACGGCACCGGGGCAGGCGCGGCTGGCGGAGCTGGTGGGGGCGCTGTCCCTGGCCACTGATCTTGCTGCCGGGTTCGCTCTGGAGACGGCGCTGCGGACTTGCCTGACGGCGGTCCAGCTGGGGCGGGCGGCCGGTGTGGCGGGGGCCGCTCTGGCGGACGTCTATTACACGGGCCTCTTGCGGTTTGTCGGGTGTACGGCCTTCGCACACGAACAGGCCCGCTATGGCGCCGGTGACGACCAGGCGTTCTCGCGCGAGCTGGCGATGCCGGACGCCGGAAATCCGCGTCAGGTCGTCACGACCATCGTTGGTCGACTGGGGCGCGGAGCGGGCGCCCTGGCGCGGATGCAGGCTGTGGTGCGCACCCTGTCGGATCCCCGGGGGCCGCACAAATTCGCTGTCGCGCATTGTGATCTGGCGGTGCGGCTGGCCGGGCGGTTGGGGATGCCGGCCGCCGTGGCGGGGGCGCTGGCCACCATCTATGAGCGGTGGGACGGCCGCGGCCATCCGCAGGCGCTGGTCGGAGAGCAGATCCCGCTGCCCGCGCGGCTGATGCACGTGGCCTGGCGCGCCGAAATTCACCGCAGCCTGGAAGGGCCGGCGGCTGCCGTCGACGTGGTTCGGGCCCGCGCCGGCGGCGAACTGGATCCGGCGCTGGCGCGTCTGTTCTTGAAGGATGCGGTGTCGCTGATGGCGGCGGCGTCGGTGCCGTCGGTGTGGGACGCCTTCTTGGACGCGGAACCCGCTCCGTTGGCGCGGCTGGACGGGCGTGGCGTTGGCAACGTCGCCGAGGCCTTCGCCCAGTTCGTCGACATCAAGTCGCCGTTCACGCTGGGGCATTCCGTCGGGGTGGCGGGCCTGGCCCATGCGGCGGCAACGACCATGCGTTTGCCCGATCCGGAAGCGGTGCGCGTCGCTGCCTTGCTGCACGACATCGGTCGGGTCAGCGTCCCCAACGGCATCTGGGACAAGCCGGGCCCGCTGAACCCTGCCGAGCGCGAGCGTGTGCGCATGCACGCCTACCAGGGCGAACGCATCTTGGCGCAATCGCCGCTACTGGCGCGGTACGCGGCGGCGGCCGGGCGCCACCACGAACGTCTGGACGGCAGCGGTTATCACCGGGGGTTGCCGGCCGGCGCGCTGCCGCCCGAGGCGCGCCTGCTGGCGGCGGCCGATGTCTTTCACGCCCTGACCGAGGATCGCCCCCACCGCCCCCGCCTGGATCCCGCGGCGGCGGCGGCGCTGGTCGGTGAAGAAGCGCGGGCCGGTCGGCTGGATCGCGCCTGCGTCGAGGCGGTGCTGGCGGCGGCGGGCCAGGCCGCCGCCCGAGGGCGCGGCGACCGGCCGGCGCAGCTGTCCGAGCGCGAGGTCGAGGTTCTGTGTCTGGTCGCGCGCGGGCTGTCGAACAAGGAGATCGGCGCGCGGCTCTTCATTTCGGCGAAGACCGTCCAGCACCACGTCGCCCACGTCTATGAAAAGACCGGCGTGGCCACGCGGGCAGCGGCGGCGCTGTTCGCGGTCGAGCACCAGTTGCTGAAATAGGCCATCCGGCCTATGGGCCGCGCCGGGGCGGCCTCGTAGCCTGGCTGGTGAGGAGAAACGCCATGATGACGATCGAACAGAAGGGGACCGTCGCCACCACCAACAACAAAGGAAACCATGCGGCGCCGCCGACCAGCGGCGGGATCTGCGCGCTGTCGGCGTCGACGCTGGCGGCGAAGATCCGGCGCGGCGAGATCAGCGCTGTGGCCGCCGTCGAGGCCTACATCGAGCGGCTGCAGGCGGTGAACCCGGCGCTGAACGCGCTGGTGGTGCCGCGCTTTACCGAGGCGCGCGCCGAAGCGGCCGAGATCGATCGCCGCCGCGCCGCCGGTGATGCCCTGGGGCCACTGGCCGGCGTGCCGGTGACCATCAAGGAATGCCTGGACCTGGCGGGCACACCGTCGACGGGGGGCGTGCCGTGGCGAAAGAGCGTCAAAGCCAAGGCCGACGAACGGCACGTGGCCCGGCTGCGCGCGGCGGGCGCGGTGGTACTGGGCAAGACCAACGTCGGGCAGCTGCTGTTGATGATCGAAACCGACAACCCTCTTTACGGCCGCACAAACCACCCGCAATCCGCCGAGCGCAGCCCGGGTGGCTCCTCGGGCGGCGAAGGCGCATTGCTGGCGGCGGGCGCCAGCGCTCTTGGCCTGGGGACAGATCTCGGCGGGTCGGTGCGCGTGCCGGCGGCCTTCTGCGGCGTGGTGGCCATCAAGCCGACCACCGGACGTTGCGATGATCTGGGCCGGCTCAGCGTGCCGCTCGGCCAGCGGGCCATCGCCAGCCAGGTGGGGGTTCTCGGGCGCAGCGTCGGCGACGTGGGGCTGGGGCTGGGGGTGATCAACGGCGGGCCACAGCCGGCGCAGGACGGATCGCTGACGCCGGCCATGCCGCTGGGCGATCCGGCGGCGGTCGACGTTTCAAGATTGCGCGTGGCCTATTACGACGACGACAATACCTTCACGCCGTCACCAGCCATCCGGCGCGCCGTGGCCGAATCGGCGGCTACCCTGGCGGCGCGCGGGGCGACGGTCACGCGCTGGTCGCCGCCCGACGTGCGCCAGGCGCTGGATCTGTTCTTCTCTGTGCTGGCCGCCGACGGTTTCGCCGGGGCCCGCCGCGCGCTGGGGCGGGACAAACGCGATCGCCGCATCGCCCTCATGGAGATGGCCATTCGCCGCACCGGCCTTGTGCGCCTGTTGCTGGGCGCCAGCGGGCGGCGGCGTCTCAAGACCGAGGTGGTGGCCAACTATGGACGGACCGACACCGACCACTACTGGCAGCTGGTGGAGCGGATCGTCGACTACCGCCAGCGTTTCTTGGAGGCCATGCAGGGATTCGACGTCATCCTTTGCCCGGCGGTGTCGCTGCCGGCGTTTCGCCACGGGGCCGTCGAGGAGCTGATTCTCGGCGGCGCGTACACGTGCCTTTACAACGTGCTGGGCTGGCCGGCCGGCGTGGTCCCCGTGACGCGGGTTCGACCGGGCGAAGAGTCCGATCGCCCGCCTTCCAAAGACCGGATGGATCGCGCGGCGATCGAGACCGAGCGAGGGTCTGCCGGTCTGCCGGTGGGCGTTCAGATCGCGGCGCGCCCCTGGCGCGAAGACCAGGTGCTTGCCACCATGGGCGCGCTGGAGTCGGCGGTCGCGTAGGGAACCCTTCGAGGATTCCAGAGTCAGTCGCGTCGGAACGGAGGCGGCTTTGCCACCGGATTCAATTAAACAGGCGGTCGAGTTCCTGCTCGACCTTGCGCGAATCCGAGGCGCGCGCCACCGACAGCTCCTGGACGATCAGGCCGCGGGCGGTGTCCAGCATGCGACGCTCGCCGAACGACAGCGGCTTGAGACCCTTGAGGCGATACAGATCGCGGAAGACCTCGGCCACCTCGAACAGCGAGCCGGATTTGATCTTCTCCATGAAGCCGCGATAGCGACGGTTCCAGGTCTGCCGGTCGATGTGGATCTCCTTGTCACGGAGGATTTGCATGACCTCTTTGATCTCGGCCTGACCGGCGACCGGGCGCAACCCGACCTGGTCTGCCTTGTCCGTGGGGACCAGGATGCGAAGGCCGCTGTCCATGGCGCGCAGCACATAGAACGCCTGGATCTTGCCGAAGACCTCTTTCTTCTCGATCCCGATGATCTCGGCAACGCCCTGGGATGGATAGACCGCTTTGTCTCCGATTGAAAATTCGGCTGACACGTTCTGACCTCCTTCACTCACTTCCTTCGGGAAGCGAGCACTGGCTTTTGGCCCACCCATCACCATACTTCGCTCACCCCCCGGTCAACGGTGCAAGTTGCAGTAACTACTCAAGAAACAAAGCGCCGACCTACGTTGGCCCACAACGGTACCGCTGTCGGGAGTTGGCTGTCAAGACAGGATTCCGGCTATCTCGACTGAAATCACCGCGGCATTTGTGTACGCGGGTCCGATCGCGTCGGGTCAAATCCTTCGCTTTCAGTCTTGCTCTGCCCTGACGCGCGAACCGGCGAGCGAGCGTGAAGCGACGCGGTTACAGGCGCTTTCGGTTTTCCGCCACGTGCGCGATCGGCTAATGTCGCTGGCGATGGCGCGGTATGCCTACGACGATTCCACCGCCCCGGTCCGGACGCGCACGCGGTCCGGCGGCGGATGGGCACTGCTTTTCTGGTTTGCCATAGCGGCGGGGGCCCTGGGCTTCGCCGGCTATGTTTTTCTGGTGCCATATCAGAAGACCGTGAACGCGCTTGCCCAGCGGACCACGGAGCTGGCCGAAGCGCGCGCCACGTCGGAAGGGGCCGTCGCCGAGCGCAGCCGTCTCAAGGCCGACGTGTCGCGGCTGGAGGCGGGCAGCAAGGACAAAGAGGCAGCCGATGCCAAGCGGCGCAGTGCCGCCGACGCGCTGGGTACGCTGTTGAAAACGTCGGTGGAAGAACTTGGCGCGGCGGTGTCCGTCGACGGTGGACACGTGGCGGTCAGCTTCCCGGCCGAGAAGATCATCGACAGCAACGGCATCGACGTGTCGGACGCGGGGCAGACTGCGTTGAAGATCCTGGCCGGTGCGCTGAAAAAGAACGGGGGCAGCGCGCGCATCAAGGCGCAGTTCAGCTCGGCGCTGCCGCCCAAGGATCTGCGCGCGCTGTTCAAGACCGCGGGCGAGATGTCGGCGGTGCGGGCGGCGCGGGTGATGTCCGTGCTGCACGACGCGGGGATCGCGCCTGATCACCTGTCGACGTTCGGCGAAGCGGAAAAGCCGGTTCATCCGGTCGCCAAGACGAAAAAGTCGGCGCCGCCGCCGGTCGCGCCCGAACACGTGGACATTCAAATCGATCCCGAGTGAGCAGCTTGAGCGGCGCGGGCACGCGGCGCGCAGCGCTTTTCGCCCTCCAGGCCGCCGTGGCGGGTGCTGTGGGCGCCGCCGCCGCGGCTCCGGCCTATGGCTACGACTTCACCATCGACGTGCAGACCGTCGGGCAAGGCTATCAGGTGCGGCGGTACGCGCCCTCCGGCGCCAATGAGATGCTGACGCGGCGGCGCCTGACCCAGTACTTGAACCTGAACGTCACCGACATCGCGCCCGAGCGCTGGCGCCAGGCCGGCGACGAGCGGAATGCGCTGACCGTCGAGGTGTCGCTGCGCTTTGACAGCGACTTCGGCGGTTATCTGCTGTCGCGCCCGACCGGCCAGAACGAGATCCGCGAGCTGCAGCAGAACCGCGTCGACATCCTGTACGCGTATCTGGCCGGCCGCGATTTCGGCGGCCGCGTCGATTTTCAGCTGGGGCGGCAGGTTCACTTTGATCTGGTCGACTTCTATGCGTTCGACGGCGCCGACGTGGCGGTGCGCGTGCGCCGGCCGCTGGTGGTCGAGGCCTTCGCCGGCACCGAGGTGCGTGGCGAGCGGCCGCTGTCGTCGCCCATCTACGAGCTGGACGGCACCAGCATCGGTTCACAGGATCCGGCCACCCGGCCGAACCAGGCGCAGCAGCTGCGTCCTCTGGTGGGCGCTGCCCTGGCCATCGACGGGTGGGCGCCGCTCAGCGCGCGGCTCGCCTACCGGCGCATGTGGTCGGCGACAGCCGACGCGCAGCCGGGCGATCCATCGACGGGCGTCAACGACGAGAAGGTGGCGTTGACGGCGGACGCCGCCTGGGGCCAGCGCCTGCATGCGTCGCTGGGGCTGCGTTACAACATTCTGGTCGGATTGCTGGACGATCAGCAGGCGGCGCTGCGCGTGCGGCTGTCCGACCGGCAATGGGTCAGCGCCGAGTACGCCTATCTGGCGCCGACGTTCGACGGCGATTCGATCTGGAACATTTTTTCGGCGGGCGCCTACCGCGACCTGCGCGCGGTTTACGAGCTGACGGTGGTGCCCGGGCTGCGGGTGTCGGCGCGGGTGTTCTTTCGGAGGTTCGAGACCACGCCGGGCGAGATCGTCGACGGACAGGATCTGGCGGCGGGGGGCCCGAACAGCCGGCGCGCCGAAGGGGCCAGCGCGGGCGTCCAGTGGCGCACCGATCGGGGCACGTTGCGCGCGGACGGATATTTCGACGATGGGTACGGGGGACGGAAGGCCGGCGGTGATGTGTCGGGGCGCTACCGGATGAGCTGGCGAACGCTGGAGCTGGAGGGCCGTCTGTCGGGATGGACCTGGCGCTCTGATCTGCAGCCCGACACCAACCACGGCGTCGTTTTCGGCGCGCAGGCAGGTGGCCGTTTCCTGATCACCGAGGGGATGCACCTGCACTTTCTGGCAGAGGACAACGTGGGGACCTTGTATCGCGGGCAATATCGCGCGCTGGCGGTCTTTGAAGTGGATGTGGCGCTGTGAACGGGCCAGGCAAGCGCGGTCGGATGGTCGTGCTGGTGGCGGTGGCGGTGGCGGCTGTCGCGGGTGCGCTGGCGGCGCGCGCCAGCGGCGGCGAATCGTCGGCGCGACCGTCGCCGATCGTCTATCCGCCGGCGACGATTCCCATCGCCTTTGATCATGCGCAGCACGCGCGTCTGGGCGTCACCTGCCAGAGCTGTCACGCGGCGGCCAGCACGTCGACGGGGGCCAGCGACGATCTGCTGCCCCCCGAGGCGGCCTGTCGTGACTGCCACAAGATCGACCGCAGGCAGCCGGACAAGGCCGTGGCCAAGGGCCAGCCGGCCGCTCGCTGCATTGCCTGTCACGTCGGCTGGTCAGGGGCCGAGCCGCTGAGCGAACCGCCGCGACCGGTGCTGCCGCCGCCCAACGTGAAGTTCAACCACAAGCTGCACGTCAGTCGCGGGATGGGCTGCGAGCTGTGCCACGCCGGCATCGCCGTGGCGGCGGTTTCGCAAACACCAGTCGCGGATTTGCCGATGATGGCCCTGTGCCTGGCCTGCCACAACGGAAAGCAAGCCAGCGCGCGCTGCGGGTCCTGCCATCCGACCCTTCCCGACGGTCGCCTCAAGGTGGAGTTCCCGGTCGCCGGTTACGGCGGCGCACCGGCGCCCGGCCTTCGCAAGCTGGTCCCGTCGGGCAGCTTGCGCGGGTTCGACGCCCACACCATGAATTTTCGCACCAATCACAAGCAGGCCGGGCGCGACGAAGGTTATTGCCTGACCTGTCATCGCCGCAGCGAATGCGTCGATTGTCACGGCGGCGTGGTGCGCCCCTTTGACATTCACCCGTCGGACTACGTCACGCTGCACGCCATGGACGCCCGACGGAACACGCCTGACTGTTCGTCGTGCCACCGCAATCAAAGTTTCTGTCTGGGCTGCCACCAGCGCACCGGTGTCGGATCCGATCCGGAGGGCGGCCTGCCGGGCCATCAGCCGCACAACCCCTTCGGCACCGGCACGCAGGTCAAACGGTTTCACCCGCCGAACTGGGTGCGCGACCAATCGGGCGCCGTGATCGCCACACCCACGCCCGCCAGCCACAGCTTTGCCGCCAAACGCAACATCAACGCCTGTGTCTCTTGCCACCGCGAGGAGACCTGCCTGGAATGCCATTCCAACGATCCCGTGCGCGGCGCTCACTTCGATCCCCACGGCCCCGGCTTCGCCGGCTCCCTCAAATGCCGTTCCCTGGCCGCCCGCAACCAACGCGCCTGCCTGAAGTGCCATACCGCCGGCGATCCCCAACTGACCTGCCGCTAACACCAGACCGGGGGGGGGCGAAAACCCTCCCGCGCTCAGGACCCGTGCCAGTAGCGAACGCGGCCGGTGTCGGTGTGGACGAACTGCGAATGGGGATAGAAGCCGACGCCGCCAGCGTGGAGCGAACGCACATAGTGCAGGACGTTCTTGGTGGCCACGCCGCGGATACGGAAGTCGACGGCATTGCCTTCCATGTGCTGGCTGTGCCGCGCCACCTGGTGGCCCTTCTTGCGCAACATGAGGTTGTACTTGGGCGAGCGGTAGCCGGAGACCACCTCGATGCGCTTCGCCGTGAACTTCCCCGCGACGCGCGCGAGGACGTCGATGAGGCGCGTGTCCATGCGCGTCGCCTGGTTCGTGTAGTGGTCGCGCAGGAACGAGTGGAAACGTCCCGCCAGCGTCAGCTGCGTCTGGCCGGGCAGGATGGGCAGCGCCTCGCGGGTCCAAACGTT
>JAXDMH010000665.1:0-8431 GCA_034666225.1 Myxococcales bacterium | reverse complement strand
ATTTTCTGACCAAGCCGATCAACCGGACCGAGCTGCTGATCCGGATCCGTTCGCTGCTGCGGATCAAACGTCTCTCCGACGAGCTGCGCCGCAACTATGACGTCATCCGCACGCAAAGAGACGCCCTGCTGGAGGCGCACCGCCAGAAGGAAGAGCTGACGGCGTTGATCATCCACGATCTCAAGAATCCGCTGACCAGCATCCTGTCGAACGCGCAGTTCGTGGCCCGGTCCACCGGCATGACCGCCACCGAACGTGAGTCGCAGATCGACGTGTTGCGATCGTCCCAGACCATGTTGCGCATGGTGATGAACCTCCTCGACGTCAGCCGCAGCGACGACGGGGCTCTGATTCCGCACATGACCGATTTTGATCTGCCGGCGCTGCTGGAGGAGATCTCGTCGGAGATAGGGCATCGCCTGTCTGACAAGAATCAACGGCTGACGGTGACCATCTCGGCCGACGTCGGTCGCCTGCACGCCGACCGCGACCTGGTTCGGCGCATCATCGAGAACCTGATCGACAACGCCCACAAGTACGGGCCGTCCGGCCAGCCCATCGCCATCGACATCAGCGCCGGCGTCGATGAAACCCACAGCGATCGGGAGCCGGTCGTCGAGATCCGCGTCAGCGACGAAGGGCGCGGCATCCCCGAGGAGCATCGCGCCCGCATCTTCGAAAAATACGTGCAGATCGACGACGGCACGCCCACCGATCTGCGCGTCAGCCATGGCCTGGGCCTGCTGTTCTGTCGGCGCGCCGTCGACGTTCACGGCGGCACAATCTGGGTCACGGACAATCGACCGCGGGGGGCCTGCTTCTGCGTTCGGCTGCCGGCCGCGCGTCGCGCATGAAACTGGTCGACGAAACGCCCGGGACACGGCGGCTCTACGCCGAGTACCAGCGCGAGATCTGCCAGCGCACCGATCGCATGTTCCTGTGGCTGCTGCTGGTGCAGTGGCTGGGCGCCGTGGTGACCGCGCTGTGGAGCGCGGCGCGCCCCTGGGACGGCTCCATCGTTCACGTCCCGGTTTTGGCGTGGAAGGCCTTCCTGCTGGGCGGAGCGATCGTTTCGCTGCCCATCTATGTGGCGCTCAAGAATCCCGGGAGCAGGCTGACCCGCCAGGAGATCGCCATCGCTCAGGGGCTGGTTGCCTCGTTGCTGGTGCACCTGTCGGGCGGCGCGCCGGTCATGCACTACACCATCTTTGCGTCGCTGGCCTTCCTGGCCATGTACCGCGAGGTGGGGGTGCTGCTGCTGGTCCTGCTGATCACGGCGCTGGACCACATCCTCGGCTGCTTCTTCTGGCCGCGTTCGCTCTACGGCCTCAGCCTGGTCAGCCCCTGGGCCTGGGTCCAGCACACCAGCTTTGTGGCGGCCGAGGTGGGCCTGCTGTACGTGGCCTTGCGCAAGAGCCAGGGCGACATGCTGACCACCGCCCGCAAACAGGCCACCATCGACGCCAGCCGGCAGGCGCTGGAGCGCGAGGTGGCCGAGCGCCAACGCACGGAACAGCTGCTCTCGCTGCAGTACGTGATCACGCGCCTCCTGGCGGCGTCGAACACGCTGCACGAGGCGGCCCCCTTGCTGTTGCGCATCGTCGGCGAGAACCAGCACTGGCACGTCGGCGAGCTGTGGGAGGTGGATGAGGCAGGAACCCACCTTCAGTGCGTGGAGATCTGGCACGTCGATCAGTATCTGGGTGGCGACTACGTCAAGGTTCGCCGGGCCATGAAGGTGGGACCCGACATTGGCTTGCCCGGTCGGGTCTGGTACCGGCAGCTGCCGCTGTGGGTGGCCGATCTCAGCCAGGAGGAAAATTTTCCGCTGGCGGCCTTTCGCACCGAGGCCAGCCTGCGGGGCGCCTTCGCCATTCCGCTGCGCAACGGACCGAAGGTGATCGGCGTGATGGCGTTTTACAGCCAGGCGACGCGCGATCCCAACGACGACCACCTCTCGATGATCAGCGGGCTGGGCGGGCAGATCGGCCAGTTCATGGAGCGCAAGCGCATCGAACGCGGCCTGCGCGACAGCGAGGACCGCTATCGTTCGGTGATCGCGGCCCTGGACGAAGGGATCATCCTCATCGACCGCGAGGGGCGGTTGGTGACCGCCAACGCCAGCGCCGAGCGGATCCTGGGCCGTTCGGCCAGCAGCATGATCGGCCAGCGCTGCGTCGAGGCGTTCAATCACACCATCGACGAAGAAGGCCGCGCCGTCGACGGCGACGACCTTCCGTTCGTGGTCAGCCTGCGCAGCGGCGAGCCGCTGTCCAACGTCGTGCTGGCCATCGAACGTCCCAGTGGCGACAAGGCGTGGATCTCCGTCAACGCCCAGCCGCTGCGCCATTTCGGCCAGGACGAACCGCACGCCGCGCTGGCCTCGTTCAGCGACATCACGGCGCGCAAGGCGGCCGAAGAATCGCTGCGGGCCGCCCACGCCCAGCTGGAGACGCGCGTCGAACACCGCACCAGCCAGCTGATGGAGGCCAACCAGAAGCTGAAGCGCGAGGTCGAGGAGCGCGAGCGGGCCCAGCGCGAGCTGAGCCTGGCCAAGGAGGTGGCCGACACCGCCAACCAGGCCAAGAGCGGCTTCCTGGCCAGCATGAGCCACGAACTGCGCACGCCGCTGAACGCCGTGATCGGATTCTCCGAGCTGCTGGAGCAAGAGATCTTCGGCGCCCTCAACGACAAGCAGCGGGCCTACGTGGGCAACGTGCTGATCTCGGGGCGCCACCTGCTCCAGTTGGTCAACGACATCCTGGACATCTCCAAGGTCGAGGCGGGGCGCATGGACCTGGCCTGCGAGGCGACGCCCATCGGGGCGGTGGTCGATGTGGCGCGCAGCGTGATCACCGCGGTGGCCAACAAGAAGGGGATCGATCTGGAGGTCGAGGTGTCGCCCGATCTGCCGGACCTGTTTGTCGATCCAGGGCGAATCAAGCAGGTTCTGTACAACCTGATCTCGAACGCCATCAAGTTCACGCCGGCGGGCGGCATGGTGCGGGTCAGCGCGCTGGTCGACGGCGATCAGGTGAAGATCATGGTGGCTGACACCGGCATCGGCATCGCCCGCGAGCACCTGCCGCGGTTGTTTCGCGAATTCGAACAGCTTCCGCAGGCGGCGGGAACACGCCCGGAAGGGACGGGCCTGGGCCTGGCGCTGACCAAACGCCTGGTCGAACTGCACGGCGGCACGGTGCGCGTCGACAGCGAGCTGGGCAAAGGATCGACATTTTCGGTTTTTCTACCGTTGCGGCAACCCGAAGAACAACCGTCGCCATCACCATCAGCAGCGGCGGGTGCCGGGATCTAATCCCCCGTCGCAGCGATTGTTAAGGATTGGCTTCACCTGGCGCTCTTTTAGGTCCGGAACAAGAGCGGACCGCAGGGTGATGCCGCGCTGGTCGCATCGGCCAGCGGGCGACCTGTCGCGCGGCATCACCCGAGGACCGCACGGCGCGGCCCAGAGCCCTCGCCGAGCGCGGACCTGCGATCCGCGCCGAGCGGGGATTACTGGCGCGAGAAGCCGCGGAGCGCGAAGGTGGCGGCGCGCGGCGCGGATCGACGGTCCGTCGGAATCGAACCCTTCTGCCGCGCCATGCGGTCCTCGGATGATGCCGCGGCGAGCGCTGAGTTGAAAGCTAATGCCTTCCAGCGCGGCATCACCCTGCGGTCCGCTCTTATTCCGGATGAGAGTGAGAGGAAAATGAGTCGTCGAACTCCCGTGTGGCGAGGTACTAACCCCATTCTCTCGTCCTCGACAGGTTCAGGATGGCCTCGTTGTCACCGAAAGCTGTCGTGGTACCCCGGATCCTCGACCGCCAGTGCCGCCGCCGTCGCACGCAAAGGCTGGTACGTGTCCAGCATGACAGCCAGTTCGTTCGTTTCTTTCGCGCCGATGCTTTGTTCGTAGGCGCCGGGGTGGGGGCCGTGGATCACGCCGGCCGGGTGGTGGGAGATGCTGCCGGGGCCGACGCCTCGGCGCGAGGTGAAGTTGCCGCTGCAGTAAAAGATGAATTCGTCGCAGCTGACCGACGAATGCGGGTAGGGGCAGGGGATGGCTTGCGGGTGAAAATCGAGAGGGCGCGGGACAAAGCTGCAGATCAGCGCGCCGCGCGCGGCGAAGGTGCCGTGCCAGGTGGGCGGCAGGTGGATCATCCCCACGCGCGGCTGAAAATTCAGGATCGGGAAGGCCCACGGATAGACCGTCCCGTCCCACCCCACCACGTCCAGCGGCGCGTGCTGATAGCGAAAGCCGTGAAAGGCCCCTTGTCGTTTCACCACCAGGTCGCGCATCGGTTCGTCGACCGGGCCGCGAAAGGCCGGCCGTCGAAAGTCGCGGTGGCTGTAGGGGGCGTCCATGCGCAGTTGACCGACGTCGTTGCGCCACTGCTTGGGCAGGCCGAACCCGGCGGCGCATTCCACGCTCAGCCAATATTGCGGGGCCTTTTCCAGGATGAATCGATGAGGCAGACCCTTGGGAACGAAAACATAATCGCGGGCGGCGAAGGGGACGTCGCCCAGCGCCGTGCGCAGCGTGCCGCCTCCCTCGAAGATGAAGAACAGATCGTCGCCGTCGCCGTTGGAGAAGTAGACCGGATCGTCGACTGCCGGATGCAATGTCCCCAGCACCACGTCGTCGTTGAACAGCAGCGGGACGCGGGCGTCGATGGGCGCGGCGCCGACGCCCGGAAGGTCTTGCGAGCGATAGTGACGCCGGGCCAGCGGGCGGCGCCCTTCGGCGGCCTGCGGCAGCTCCCAGCCGTGGGCGGCGGTGGTCACCGCCTGGGTGTGGGGGCGGTCGCGGTGGTACAGGATGGTGAACGGCCCGTCGAAGCCGTCGCGGGTCAGACATTCTTCATAGCGAAGCCGCCCCTCGGCGTCGCGCAGGGCGGTGTGGGGTTTGGCTGGAATCTCGCCGGCGGTCATGCGATCCAGCATGGCGTCCTCCTCACATCACCGTCGAACGGTGGGCCAGCTGGTCGCGCTCGATGGCCTCGAACAGGGCGCGAAAATTGCCGGCGCCAAAGCCCTGATCGCCCTTGCGCTGGATGATCTCGAAGAAGAACGGCCCCGCCTCGGGATCGTGGTACAGGCCGGCTGCTTCCTTGAGAAAGATCTGCAGCAGGTATTCATGCGAGCGCTCGCCGTCGACCAGGATCTCCAGCTGGCGCAGGATCTCGATCTCCTCGTCGATGCCACCGACGCCGATGGTTTTCAGGCGCGCCGGCAGCATGTCGTAATAGCTGCCCGGCGTTGACATGAATTCGACGCCGCCCGCGCGCAGTTGCCGGACGGCGCCCACGATGTCACGCACCGCCAGCGCCGAGTGCTGAACGCCGTCGCCCCGGTTGTCCTCGGCAAAAATGTTGATCTGCGAATCCTTGAAGAAAGGCCGGAAGGGTTCGTTGTTGGCGAACTTGACCCCCGACTTTGGATCCCACATCACCACCGACTTCAGGCCCGACCCGTGCGCCGGCTGGCCGGAACCCGACGCCACGTCGTTGGTGTGGAAGGCGATCTCCCACAGCTGCTGCAGCCCCAGCACGTGCTCCATCCACAAAAGCGCCGGCTTCATGGTTTGAAAGTTCGACGTCACGTGGTCTATGTGGGAGAAACCAAAGCGGTTACCGCTGGCATTCGCGCGCGCGCCGCCGGCGGCGTCCGCGGCGATCATCCCCGGGAACAACGAGCGATACCCGCGGCGTTCGGTGAACCGAAAGGTGGTGTCCCCGAACGGCGTGGTGATGGAGAACATGGCCAGCGTCCCGCCGTCGTCGCGAAAGCGCTGCACGTCGGTGATGAACGTTCCCCCGCGCTGGTCCAGCAGGCGAAAGGCGCGGTCAATGTCCTCCACCTGGAACACCAGCGTCCCCACGCCTTCGGGGTGCTTGCGCAGGTAACGCCAGGCGCGGCCCCCTTCGCCGATCGGCTGGTGGATGACGAACACGGCGTCGCCCGCCTGAAAGGCCGCCGCATGCTGGCGACCCTCGCGATCCATCTCGGGGTTGCTGTGGCCCAATTCGACGAAATCCAGCTTGTCGACGAAGAAGCGCCGGGTCCGCTCCAGGTCGCGCACGTAATAGTGCAGGGCCTCCAGCTTGACGATGCCGATCGGTTCCGACGTCACCGCGGACATGGCGTTATTTTACCCTGCCGCTGGCTTGTCCGCCTGCTGGTCCGCGTGCGCCGAATGAAAAGCTGGCAGCGCGGCGCAGGCCGCCTCGATCCGGGTCAGCGTCGGGAAGGGCGTGAGGTCGACGGAGAATCGCCGCGCGCCGTAAAGCTGCGGGATCAACAAAATGTCCGCGAACGTCGGCGCCTGGCCGACCATGAAGGTCCCGGCCGTCTCGGCGACCAGCGCCTCCAGCGCCTTCAGGCCGCGCCCGATGTGGTGATCCGCCCAGGCCCGTTCGTCGCCGTGAAGGACGTCCTTGACGTGGTTCAGCGTGGGCAGGTTTTGAAAGGGCTGGATGCCGGAGTTCACGATCTCCGCCAGTTGCCGGCTCCGGGCCCGCAGCCAGGGATCCCCGGGCAGCAGCGCCGGCGCCGGGTATTGCTCCTCCAGGTATTCCAGGATGGCCATCGACTGGGCGATCCGCCGCGGGGTGTTCTCGCCCGGCCGCACGTCCAGCTCCAGCGCCGGGACCTGCATCTGCGGATTGACCGCCAAGAACGTCGGCTGGCGCTGCTCGCTGCGCTGGGCCGCCAGGTTGACCGCCTGGTATTCATGAGCGATCCCCTTGAGGGCCATGGCGATGCGCACCCGCCACGCCGAAGAACTGCGCCAGTAACCGTAGAGTTTCATCGTTCCTCCCTCACGACCGTTTGAGCGATGCGCCCGAAGATGCTTCCCCCGTCGTCGTCCAGCATCTCGATGGCGACGGTGTCGCCCGCCTTCATGAACGGCGTGCGCGGCGCCCCGGCCTCGATGGTCTCGATGGCCCGCCGTTCGGCCAGGCAGGAGACGCCGCGCCCGGGATCGGCGCTGGACACCGTGCCGCCGCCCAGGATGGTGCCGGCGGAAAAGCCGCGGGTCCGGGCGATGTGGGCGATGAGATCAAAAAACGAAAAATGCATCTCGGTGCCGGCGTCGACGTCGCCCACCACGGCTCCGTTGTAAATGGTGCGTAAACGCCGGTGCAGGCGCCCGTCGCGCCAGGCGTCGCCCAGCTCATCCGGTGTCACCGCCCACGGGGAAAAGGCGGTGGCCGGTTTGGAATTGAAGAACCCGAACCCCTTGGCCAGCTCGGCCGGCACCAGGTTGCGCAGGGTGATGTCGTTGGCCAGCAGCACCAGCCGCACCGCTCCCTCTTTGGCGGCGCTGGCCGCGGTGGTCCCCGCCGGCACGTCGCCCAGCACCACGCAGACCTCGCTCTCGAAATCCAGCCCCCAGCTTTCGTCGGCCAGCGGGATGTCGTCGGCGGGGCCCAGCAGGGCGCCAGAGCCGCCCTGGTACACCAGCGGATCGGTGCGCAGCGTGGGCGGCGGTTCGGCGCCGCGCGCCTTGCGCACCAGGATGACGTGATTCAGATAGGCCGAGCCGTCGATCCATTCGTAGGCGCGCGGCAACGGGCTGGCCATCCGGCCCGGCTCCAGCGCTTCGGCCGGCGCGCGTCCGGCGCCGAGCGCGTCCGCCAGGGCTGCCAGCTGGGGCCGCGTGGTGGTCCAGTCGTCCAGGGCCTCTTGCAGCGTCTGGGCGACCGCCGTGGCGCGCGTGAAGGTCTGCCCATCGGGGGCGACCACCACCAGCGAACCGTCGCGGCTGCCGTCGCGCACCGTCCCCAGCTTCATGGGGCTAGTGTAGTAAGCTCCGTCGCCATGGCCAAGGATCAACCACCTGCTGATCAACAAGCCGAGCTTGCCACCATGCGCGCCGCGATCGATCGCACCGACGACGAGCTTCTGCGCCTGCTGAACCAGCGCGCCACGTTCGTCGCCAAGGTGGCCGCGCTGAAAGAGCTGCTGCAGGTTCCTTTTTACGTCCCCTCGCGCGAACGCCAGATCGCCGAGCGCCTGGCGGCGTCGAACGCCGGACCGTTCCCCACTGAGGCCATTCGCCTGGTGTTTCAGGAGATCTTCAGCGCCTGCCTGTCGCTGGAAAAAACGGTCAAGGTCGCCTACCTGGGGCCCGAAGGAAGTTTCTCGTACATGGCCGTCAAGCGGCAGTTCGGCCAGTCGGCGCGCGCCCTGCCGACCGGGGCCATCGAGGCCGTGTTCGAAGAGGTCCAGCGGGGCACGGTCGATTATGGCGTGGTCCCCGTGGAAAATTCCACGGAGGGCGGAATCAACCACACGCTGGACAGCTTCGTCGAGAGCGATCTCAAGATCAGCGCCGAGATCGCCCTGCAGATCATTCTCTGCCTGCTGGTGCGTCCCGGCGTCGAGCTGGCCGACGTCGAGCGGGTCTATTCCATTCCGGTGGCGG
>JAXDMH010000664.1:0-2847 GCA_034666225.1 Myxococcales bacterium | reverse complement strand
ATCGGGCGTTCCATCCAGGCAACGCTTGCACTGTGACACCAGCGCATCGTGACCGGGCATGAGGCCGTTGAGCGAGGACGACCTTCCGCGCGTGCGTGGTGCTGCTCCGCTGGCGTCCCCACGGCTCGCGGCCTGGTGCGACGACGGTCCACGCGTGGTCGAGCTGGGTCGAATCGGTGCGATGCGGTTGACCTTCGACTCCATCAACGGCGACGGCGGCGCGGTGACCGACGAGGACGTCGCGTTCTTCTTCAGGGAGGGGAACGACTGGGGTCGAATCAGAATCGATCGACAGCTGGCCAGCGCCGTGGTCAATCGGGCGCTGGGCACGGCCGCGTTTCTGGTCGAACGATCGCTCGGGCGAGGGGAGCGCGGGGTTCTGGCAGCGGCGCTGGCCGAGACGCTGAGAATCCTGGACAGCTCGTGGCGAATCTCGCTTCAAACAATTCGGCCGCCCATCGCCGCACCTTCGCTGACCTTGCGGATAAAGGTCGATGGCCAAGGCAGCGCGGGCGCCATTGCCGGCGGCATCGCGTACCTGGACGTTCCTCGACGGTGGCTTGATGGAGGGCGCGCTGTTTCTGAAGATGAGGCGCCACGCATCGAGACCGTCGTCGCCGTGGAATTGTCGACGACCAAGCTGCCGGCGCGGGAATGGGCCGCTGTCAGCAACGGAGACGCCGTGGTCTTTGATGGGGTGTCTGCAGCACCCTGGACGACGGATTGGGCCGTCCGCGTTCGCGTCGGCGCGCAGGCGGCGCCGGCGACCATCGATTCTGCGGGGAGCATTCGACTGCAGGGTGGTTTTCGTCCGGTGCCGATTGCGTCCGGGCGCATTCTGCGAAAGAACGAAGAGCGCATGGACGACAACGACAACTCCAAGACGCCGGGGCAGGGAACCCCTGGGCAAGGAACAATCGAAGCGACGCAGGTCCTGGCCGGAGCACCGATCGAGATCGTGGCCGAGTTGGGCCGAATCGTCGTCCGCGGCGACGAGATCCTCTCGCTCACACGGGGGGGCGTTATTTCGTTTGCCGGACCTCGGTCGACGGCGATCTCGCTGCGGGTTGGCGATGAGATCTGGGCCCGCGGCGAGTTGGTGGACGTGGACGGCGAGCTGGGCGTTCGCGTCACCGAGACGGTGAACCCAGATCCGACCAGCCGGGCGCGCCGAGACGACGCTGGCCGGTGAGTCAGATCTGACCGCAGATTTCGTCGATGGCGGCGGCGGTGGCGGACCAGCGCGGTGCGATTTCCAGCAGCGCCTTCACCAGAGGCGACCAAAGATCGCCGTCGGATCGCAGCGCGATGGCCCGGCGAATGGCGCTTTCGATCTGGAATGGGTCGAGTGAGCCGTAAAGCAGCGCGGAGCCGGTGGCCGACCGGGGATCGTAATCAATGAGGTTGTCTCGGTTGGCTCCGGCGTCGACAGCAATCGGCAACGTTCCATAGCGCTGGGCCAGCGCCGCCGCCCGGCCGGTTCGGTCGTCGTCGTCAGCCAGGAGCAGGGCATCCGCGGCGGCGCGGACCTGGCGTTCCGTCGCGTCGTCGTCGCCGGCCAGGACGGCGAGGCGCCCCGGATTTTCAATGGCGAGGAGGCTGGCTCGTTCGATCATTTCAGGATCGCCGTCGGCGGGAATGATGGCCACGACGTCATGAGGGCTGAGACGTTCCAGGGCGGCCAGAACGACATCGCCACCCTTGTCGCGGCGAAGGGGGGCGATGGCCAGCAGCAACGTGCGCGGTCCCAGGGCCAGCGAACAGCGTCGGGCAATGGCCCGCCGACATTCGATCTTGCCAGCCAGGTTGGCCGGCGAATAGTTGGCCACGAGGGCTGGATCGGTGCCCGGATCGTTCGGTGGCTCGTCGCTGCCGAAACGGACGGCGACCAGCGGTTCGTCGGAGGCCCTGGCCGCCAGGCCGGCGTTCACGCCCAGGGCGCGCGCGGCGCTGGCGCTGGGGGCCAGGATGGCGTTCGCCGACAGCGACCCAAGGGCGACCAGCGAGCGGGAGGCGAGGTCGTCAGCCAGCAACGTGGTTCCCAGCAGCTGAGCATCAGCGGGGCTGAGGGGCGCGCCCACGCGCCCGCTGGGCAAAACGAACAGACGCACCGCCGCCGAGGTAGCGGACAGGGCGGCAGCTGCGGTTTCACCCCAGCCGATGGTCACTTCAGGCGCGATGAGACCATCGCTGGCCAGTGATTTGACGGCGCTGCCAAGGAGCGCCGCCGTCTGCGCACGGCCGGACGGTTGGGCGGCGATGATCATCAGCTGCGAGTTGCTGAGAACGGCGCGCCCTTCGTACAAGCTCAGGTCCAACGTCTGATCGCCGATGGACGCCGAAATTGTGCGAAGACGCCGGGCCAAGCCGGGCACGCGCGCCACGCTCTCAGGGGCGCCGAGGGACAACACCGTGGTCCGGTGACCGGCGGCCGCCAAGGCGCGACTCACCCCAGCGGCGGCCAGAGGAGCTTCCCCCTCGACGAGCGGCGCCACCGCGTCGGTAATTATCAGAAAATCGCGGGGCGGCACTTACTCGGTCGCGCCGCGCTCGTCCTCTTCGCCCGGGAACTCATTAACCGATGGATACTTCATGATCTCCTTGCGGGAGATCTTCCATGCTTTCTGGACGATCCACGAGAGCGAGCGATCCTGTCGGGTCGCTTCCTCCTGGATTTCCTTGAGCATCTCTTCGGGGAAGTAAAGGCTTTGTTTTCTTTTGTCGGAACCGCCCATGGGGCCTCCGCGTGTCACAGTACGCGTTTGGAATTTGGAAGTCCGGAACGATAGTTCGGGAACCCGAACCCTGTCAAGGAATTGGATCGCGACGCGTCGTGATTCAACCGGC
>JAXDMH010000663.1:0-4077 GCA_034666225.1 Myxococcales bacterium | reverse complement strand
TGGCACCGGGTTGGTGGTTTATCTCCCGCTTGACGATGCGACCAGCAACCCGGTGATCGCTGAAACGTCGGCCAATCACATCTTCGCGATGGTCAACAATCTCGAGCAAGGTGCGGCGTGGGTCTCTGGACGCTTTGGCAGCGCCCTGTCGCTGGCCGGAGGCGCCGGCGGCGGTTGGATCGCCGTCGGAGGAACGCCGCCGTCACCGGCCGTGAACAGGATCGTCGACGGGCTGACGTTGTCGGTGTGGGTGAGGTTTTCGGCCGGCGCGACGCCACCGGACGGCGTTCTTCTCGCGCGGCGGGCAGCCGGGCCCCGCGGTTACCTGTACCGGATCAGCGTCTCGGCAGGAACCCTGCGCGCCGAGCTGCACACGAAAAACGGCAGCCACGCCGACCTGAGTGGCAACCGCCCGTTGCCCACCGACGGAAAATGGATGCACCTTGGCGTGACTTACAATGACTCTGGGCAGGGGCTGGAGGTCTTCGTCAACGGCGAGTCCTTCGGCAAGCAACAGTTCGCTCTGCAGTTCGGCCCGGAAGAGACGCTGCTGACCATGGGGGCCGCCGAAGATGCGATGGCCGTGGCGCCGGAGATGACGGTCATCAACCGGTTGGCCGGCAAGATTGACGAGCTGGCGGTTTATGGACGGGCCCTTTCCGCCGATCAGATCAAGGCGTTGGCCTGCGGAGCCAGGCCCGATATGGCTACAATGAAACTGATGACGAGGTCTCAATGACGATCAGGTCGATCAGGTTCCGGTCAATGTCCGGAAGAAACGTTCTGCGCGGGTCGCTGCTGGCGTTCACGATGCTGGCCTGGCTGCGCCCCGCCCTGGCGGCCCCGGCCCGCCCCGTTGACCCACGCGAGTCCAAGGCGCGCGCCGCTTGCGCGGCCGGCAACGTGGACAAGGGTATCTCTATCCTGGAAGACATCTACGAAGAGACCGGCGACAACAACGCCCTTTACAATCAAGGACGCTGCTTTCAGCTGAACGGCAGAAACAAAGAGGCGCTGGATCGCTTCAAGGAGTATCGGCGGCGCGTTCCCGTCCTGCCCGCCGATGAAGAGGCGCAGGTGGAAGGGTACATGCGCGAGCTCAAGGCCAACCTGGCCCGTTCGGCGAATCCAGCGCCGGCGCCGGCGCCCGAGGCGGTCGTGGTGGCGCCACCGCTCGAACCGGCGGCCACGCCGGCCGAGACGCACAATGGGTTGCGGGTAGCGTCGGCCATCCTGGCGGGGGCCGGGGCGGCGGCGTTTGTCACCGGCGTCTACTTCAGCTTGAGAGTGCGGTCGATCCAGAACGAACTGGAAGCGCCGGGGACGATCACGGCCGCTGAATGGAACAACAAGGTGCAGGACGGCAAGAACGCCGAGACGTACCAGTGGGTCAGCTATAGCGTCGCGGCGGCGGCCCTGACCGGGTCGGTCGTGATGTATGTGATGGGGCGTCCCGCCTCGCGCGAGAATCGACCAGTCAGCATCTCGGCGGCGTTCGGGCGCGACGGCGCAGGCGGCGCCCTGCGATTCGCGTTCTAGCGGCTTTGCGTCCGCGGCCGCGCTGGCGCGCCAGGCGGGAGACGCTGCGTACGACCGACGCCGCTGAAATGATAGATTGACGACCGCATGAGCGATTCCGGCGCAAGCGTGGGCGGACGACGATTCGAAGGGCCCGGGGGAACGCCCGGTGGATTGGGAGAATTTTTCGCCGGCCTGGTGATGATGGCGGTGGGCATCTACCTGGTCTTCGATCATGTCACCGTGCACACGTCGTACTGGCGATTCTTCGGCAGCACCGGAACCAGCTTCGGGCTGACGCTGCTGCCGCTGTTGATCGGGTTCGGGGCGCTGTTCTTCAATGGCTCATCGATCATTGGCTGGGGCCTGACAATCGTTGGTCTGGCCTTGATCCTGGTCGGCGTCCTCATGAACCTGGACATCTATTTTCGCCCCACCTCGCTGTGGACGACGATCTTCATGTTCGGGTTGATCGCCGGCGGTCTGGGGCTGCTAGCCAAGGGGCTGCGTCCGCACAATCCGCGGCGCTGACATTCGGTCTGGTGCCTAGACCGCGCCGTTCGGGCCGCGCCGTCGGCGGTGACGGACCAGCAAGGACGCGACGATCACAACCAGCGCGACACCCGCCGCGCCGCCGGCCGCGCCGATTCGCAGCAGGCGCTGGCGTCGTGACAGGGCAGGGGCCACGTCGGCCCGACGCTGCCGCGCCAGCTGGTGCAGGACCCGATCACCGTCGGTGGTGGTCAAGGAATCTTCGCGCGAGATGAGCGCGCGCAGCGCGGCCCGCGCCGTGAAAAACCGGGACGCTTCGCCGTCGCTGCCGCGATCCCAGGAGGCGCCCTGGTCGGGCGGCGCTTCGTCCAGCATGGCCGGCACCGCGCGCGCGGCGATGCGGGCGGCCTGGTCGGGGTGTTCGCGCGCGGCCAGCGCCAGATAGCCGGCGTCCTGGATCCCGCGCCGGAGCATCTTGAGACGCAGCGACGGGAACACGCCGGCAAAACCCCACGAATGGCCGGCAAAGGCGCCGCGCTGCCGTCCCGGATAGACCAGAAGACCGTCGCCGAGCGCGGTGTCGCCGTCGCGATTGTGAAAGTTCACCGGCGTGGCGAAGGGATCGATGGCCCCGCGTCCTCCGCGGTTGTCGTCGTTCCAGAAGGTGCTTTCCCAGTAGAACCAGCGATCGATGGCGGTCAGCGCGGCGATCCATCCGTTCGCTGTCAATCCGCGCGGCTCGGCGTCCAGCAGCAGCGTTCCGGTCTGGGGCAGCGCTCCGTTGTAGATCCAGGCGCGCCGTTCGTGGTGGGCGGCGGTGTCGACCATGGCCCGCCTGAACAGCTGGCCCGGGACCAGGGCGACGTCGGCGGCTTGCTGTTCGGGCGCCTCGCCGCAGGTCTGCCCGACGGCGACGGGCCAGGGCTGCGGCGACGGTGCGGCGAGCGCGGATTTCCAGGCGCCAGCGCGCGGGCTGCGGCAGTCCTCGTCGATGGCGTAGAGAAAAAGATCGGGACGCGCATCGGCGAGCGCAGGCCTTCGATAGAGGCTGGCCAGACGCTGCACCATCTCGCGCACGGTGGCCGTCGCCGCCGGCGTCGGATCGCCCAGCTGTCCGTAGGCACCCAGGGCGATGACCGCCGGCGCAAGCTGTGTGCCCGGTCCGACATAGCCGGCAGCCGGCGAGAACAGGGAACCGGTAAAAGCGTCGGCCAGTCGATCGACGTCGCTGGCGGCGGTCAGAGGCGCCAGCGCGTCGACGTGGTGTTCGTGCAGCAGTTGCCAGAGCTGTCGCTCGACAGTTGGCCCATCACCGATTCTTTCGTCCAGGCGGGCCGGCTCGTAATACGCGAAGGCGGAGACGGCGCGATAGGGAAGGCGAGTCGGTCCGACGTCGATCGTGACGCTGAACTGGATCGATGCCGCGCCTGTTGCGGCCGTGGCGGTGGTCGTCTGCCGCCCGGGCGTCGCTGATTCGGGTACGAACAGATCGATCCAGAAGGCGTTCCAGGATCTGTCGTTGTTCGGCGCCTCCGGCGCCCCTGGCACGTCGGCGCTCAGGCCGACGGGAATCAGTGCGTCCGGGACCGCACCCAGCATCGCCTCGTCGGGCGGGCGCGCGCCGGGCAGCCAGCCGAGGGACTCGTTGGGACGGCGCTGATTTCGCGAGCGCTCGGCGACCGTGACAAAGTGTTCGCGAAAAATCTGGGCGACCAGCGGCGCGCCTGTGTTGCCGGTCGCTGCCGCCGCGAACGGGGGCAGCGCGAGCGAGACAGCGGCCGGCCCGGAAGGCGGCGCGAGCACGATGACCTGAAAAGCCACCGTCTCGCCGCGCAGGGCCTGCAGGTTCACGGCGGCGCCGCCGCCGCTTAGATCATGTCCCACAGCCAACAAACGGTCGCGGTCGCCACGCCGCACGCGCGTCTCGTCATCCACAGCCACCGCCCGCAACGCAGGCGCGTTCTCGGCGTGTGAGCCGCTCGACGCAACGGCAATGCCCGTTAACAAAGACGTCAGCTGGGCGACCAGCAGACAGGGCGTTGATCGCCGACGGGAATCCAAGGTGAA
>JAXDMH010000662.1:0-3900 GCA_034666225.1 Myxococcales bacterium | reverse complement strand
GCCGGCGCCGACCGCAGCACGGCGCGGTGGTCGGCGCCCAGCAGGTTCAGGGCGTCGGCGTCCACCACCATGGGCAGGGGCAGCGTGGCGCAGAGCTCGCGCACCAGGCGCGCCATCGCCGGCCCGGTGGGGATCCCCGGACCGATGGCCACCGCTTTCATGCGCGACGCCAGCGCCGCGATGGCCAACCCGCTGTCGGCGTCGGCATCGTCGCCCGACGTGTAAGACGCTGACATCAGCTCGATCAACTTGGCGTCCAGCGACACCTGGCCCGCCGCCGTCGAGGCCAGCGTCACCAGACCCGCGCCGGCCCGCATCGCCGCGCGACCCGCCAGCACCGCGGCGCCGGTCTTGCCGGCCGACCCGGCGATGATCAGCGCGTGCCCGGACGTTCCCTTGTGGCTGCTCGGCGTTCGTCTCGGCAAGGCCAGCGCCACCACACCCGGCTCCAGCCAGTAAACAAACGGGCCCAGCGCCGGCGGCGCGGCCAGCGGCGCACCCAGACCGATCACCTCCACGCGGCCGGCCGGCACCTCGGCGTCGACGGCCAGGCCCAGCTTGCGCGCCCCCATCGTTCCGGTGACGTCGGCGCGAAAGGCGACGCCGCAGACGTGCCCGCTGTCGGCGTCGATCCCCGACGGGATGTCGGCGGCGATCTTGCGCCCGGGCGCGGCGTTCATCGCCTCGATGGCGGCGGCCGGAACGCCGATGACGTCGGCGCGCAGGCCAATCCCAAAAACGGCGTCGATGATCACGTCGGCGTCGGCCAGGCGCTCGTGCCACGGGCTCGGACTCGCCCCACCGGATGGACCGGACGGATCGCCCCAGCTGGACGCATCCTCCAGCGACACGTCCGGCAGCGCGGCCAGCGCGCCCAGCATCACGGCGGCGTCGCCGGTCATCTTGTTTCGCGGGGCGATCAGGAAGACGCGCACGTCGGCGCCGGCCAGCGCCAGGTGGCGCGCCGCCACCAGGCCGTCGCCGCCGTTGGCGCCCGCGCCGCACACCACCCGCACGCGCACCGGCCGATTCGCGACCGGCCCTTCGCGAAGGGCCAGCGCCGCCAGACCGCTGCCGGCGTTCTCCATCAGCAGGAGGCTGGGAATTCCGAACCGCGCCGACGCGGCCTGGTCGGCGGCGCGCATCTGCGCGGCGCTGAGCACCAGCGGGTGCTCGGTCCAGACCGTGCCTTGACCGACCACGCTCCTCTTCGTCTTCATCAGGTGTTGCCTGCGGCGCCGGCGGCGATGGCCGCCCGAAGCTCGGTCACGGCCCCCGCCATTCCGATCATCACGGCCCGGGCGATGAGACCGTGGCCGATGTTCACCTCTTCGAGATTGGGGAGCGCCGCCACCGGCCCGACGTTCGCGTAGTCAAGGCCGTGCCCGGCCCCCAGGCGCAACCCGGCGTCGCCGGCGGCGCGCGCCGCGATCTCCAGCCGGTGCAGTTGCTGCCTGGCCGCCGGGCTGCGCGCGGGCGCCTGACAGTAGTCCCCGGTGTGCAGCTCGACGGTGCTGGCGCCCAGGCGTTGACTGGCTTCGATCACCCGCGGTTCCGGATCGATGAAGAGGCTGACCGCGATCCCCGCCGCGCCCAGCTTGCTGACCACCGTCTCCACCAGGCCGCCCGCGCGCACCTCCAGTCCCCCTTCCGTCGTGCGCTCCTGACGTTTCTCCGGGACCAGCGTGCAGAAGTCGGGCTTGACCTCCAGGGCCAGGGCCAGCATCTCCTCGGTCGCCGCCATCTCCAGATTGAAGGTGCCGCGCACGGTCTGGCGCAGGATGCGCACGTCGCGCTCTTGAATGTGGCGGCGATCCTCGCGCAGGTGAACGGTGATGCCGTCGGCGCCCGCCAGCTCGCACAGCGCGGCCGCCGTCACCGGATCGGGATAGGCGACGTCGCGCTGCTGCCGGAGCGTGGCGACGTGATCGACGTTGACGTAAAGCCGGACCATGGGCCGCAAGGATTTCTGGTGCCGCCGTCGCGCCTACGTTGATTGGGCCAGGGCGCGCTTCAGCACGGTGGCGATGTCCTCGGCGTGGGCGCGGATGCGGACCTCGTCGGTGCCTTCGATCATGATGCGCGCCTTGGATTCGGTCCCCGAATAGCGAACCACCACCCGCCCGTCGCTGCCCAGGTCGCGCTCGACGTTGGCGATCACCTTGGTCACCGCCGGCATCTCTTCCAGCGGCCGCTTGCGCGCCACCGCGAAATTCAGCAGCACCTGCGGGTACCGGGTCATGGCCCGCCCCAGCTCGGACAGCGGTCGCCCCTCCTGCACCATCACCGCCAGCACGCTGAGCGCCGCCACCATGCCGTCTCCCGTCGTGGCGTGGTTGAGAAAGATGATGTGCCCCGACTGCTCGCCGCCCAGCAAAAGGCCCTTGTCGCGCATCGCCTCGACCACGTACCGATCGCCCACCGCCGTGCGCACCAGCTTGCCGCCCTTGGCGGCCAGGGCCCGTTCCAGGCCCAGGTTGGACATGATGGTGGCCACCACCGTCTGCTCGGGCAGCGTGCGTTTCTCCAGCATGCGCGTCCCCAGGATGGCCATCACCTGATCGCCGTCGATGACGTTGCCCTTTTCGTCGGCCAGGATCACCCGATCCGCGTCGCCGTCCAGGGCCACGCCCAGCTGCGCGCCCGAACGACGAACCTCCTGCACCATCAGCTCCGGGTGCATGGCGCCGCAGTTGTCGTTGATGTTGCGGCCGTTCGGATCGACGCCCAGGGCGATGACCTCGGCGCCCAGCTCTTCGAAGACCTGCGGGGCCACGTGGTAGGCGGCGCCGTGCGCGCAATCGACCACCACCTTCATCCCGTCCAGGGTCCGCTCCTTGGGAAAGGTGTTCTTGAGGAACTGCACGTAACGGCCACGCGCGTCCTCGATCTTTCGCGCCTTGCCGATGGCCTCGGACGACGTGCGCGCGCCACCACCGCCGTCAGCGGCCGCGATGGCCTCCATGCGCCCTTCCAGCTCGCTCTCCACTTCGTCGGGCAGCTTGAAGCCGTCGGCGGCGAAGATCTTGATCCCGTTGTCTTGAAACGGATTGTGCGAGGCGCTGATCACCACGCCGGCGTCGGCGCGCATCGACCAGGTGATGAAGGCGATCCCGGGCGTGGGCAGCGGGCCGACCAGCATGACGTCGGCGCCGGCCGAGACGATCCCCGCGTACAGCGCGCTCTCCAGCATGTATCCCGACAGCCGCGTGTCCTTGCCGATGACGATGCGGCCGGGGCGATCGGGGTGCTTGAAGTGCTGGGCGACGGCCTGGCCCAGACGCAAGGCGACCTCGGCCGTCATCGGATCCTTGTTGGCGACGCCGCGAATGCCGTCCGTACCGAACAGCTTCCTCACCGAAGATTTCTCCGCCATGCGAGCAGTCTAAACACGAATCAGCGCTTCCGCGACTGCCACCACGTCGCGCATCGCCCCCACGTCATGGACCCGGACCGCTGCCGCACCGCCCAGGACCGACGCGGTGACCGCCGCCGCCGTGCCGAAAATGCGTTCGCCGGGCGGCTTGCCGGTCAGCTCGCCGATGAAAGCTTTGCGGGACACGCCGATCATCACCGGCACGCCCAGCCCCGTCACCAGCAGGGGCAGGTCGCGCAGCAGCGCCACATTGTGGGACAGGCGCTTGCCGAAACCGATGCCGGGGTCGACCCACACCTGCCGACAACCGGCCTCGCGCGCCGCGGCCACGCAGCCGAGGAGCTCGGCTTTGACCTCGGCCACCACGTCGTCGAACACCACGTCGTCCATCATCGTGGCCGGCTGACCGCGCATGTGCCCCAGCACGATGAGCACGCCCGCCTCGGCCGCCACCGCCAGGATGTCGGGCTCCAGCTTGCCACCCGACACATCATTGACCACGTCGGCGCCGGCGGCGATGGCGG
>JAXDMH010000661.1:0-4863 GCA_034666225.1 Myxococcales bacterium | reverse complement strand
GCCGGTCTTTCCCTGCTCGCCTGTCAAAAGAGCGAGCCGCCGTCCGCACCCGTGGCGGCTGCCCCCACGCCCCCGCCGGCGCCGCCGCCACCGCCGGCCAAGGAGCCGCTGCGCATCGCGTACAGCGATTGGCCGGGATGGACCGCGTTCGACATCGCCATTCAAAAAGGCTGGTTCAAAGAGGCGGGCGTCGACGTCAAGTTCGACTGGTTCGAATACGCGCCGTCGATGGAGGCGTTCGCCGCCGGCAAGGTTGACGCCGTGACGGTGACCGTCGGCGACGCGCTGGTCACCGGCGCGCCGGGCGCGCGCAGCGTCGGCATCCTGGTCACCGATTACAGCAACGGCAACGACATGATCGTGGCCCGCCCGGGAATCAAGGATCTGAAAGGCCTGAAAGGAAAGAAGGTCGGCCTGGAGGTGGGACTGGTCGAGCACCTGCTGCTGCTCAAGGGGCTGGAGAAGGCCGGCATGAAGCAGACCGACGTGAAGCTTGTCAACGTGCCCACGCACCAGACGGCGCAGACCCTGGCGTCGAAGGACGTCGACGCCATCGGGGCCTGGCAGCCCAACGCCGGTCAGGCGCTGAAGGCGGTGGGGGGGGCAAAGGCGATCCTGACCAGCGCCGACATGCCGGGCCTCATCTACGACCTGCTCAGCGTCAGCCCGAAGAGCCTGGCCACGCGGCGCGACGATTGGGTGAAGGTGGTGGCGGTGTGGAACCGCGTGGTGAATTTCGTGCGCGACCCGGCCAACAAGGACGAGTCGGTGAAGATCATGGCGGCGCGCGCCGGCGTCCCCGCCGAGGAATACGCCAAGTTCCTGCCGGGCACCCGGTTCCTGTCGCCGCAAGAAGCGATGAGCCGGTTCGAGAAGACGACAGGGCTGGAATCGCTGGTCGGGTCGGGCAAGGTGGCGGACGAGTTCAACGTGGCCAACAAGGTCTACGCGAAATCGCAACCGGTGGCGGAGTATCTGGACGGTTCACTGCTGAAAGAAGTGCTGGGGATCCAAGCGGCCGCAAAGTGAGGCGAGGGCGAGAGGGACACCCCTGGTTCCGGCCGTTCGGCGAAATTAGCGCTGGTCGGCGCGGACTGCTGGCGGTGTGCGCGTTCGGCGTGCCGCTGGTGCTGTGGTGCCTGGTCAGCTATGTGCCGTTCATCTGGCATCCCATGGTGCGGGTGACGGATGCGGGCGACGTCAGCTGGTTGTCCGCGGGGGAGATCGTCGAGGGAGACGCCTTCGCCACGGAGAACCAGGCGGTGGCGGCGCGCGGCGGGCGGGTGGCGCGCGGGACGGCAGCCAACCCGGTGTTTCTCCCCGCGCCGCACGAGGTGGCGCGGGCGCTGGTCACCGGATTCACCACGCCCCCGGCGCGCCCGGACGAGCCGTGGCTGCACCAGGCGTTGCTTCACAGCATCGGAACGATCTTCTGGGGGTTTCTGATCTCGTCGCTGGTGGGCGTGCCGCTGGGGATCATGTGCGGGGCGCTGCCGTCGGTGGCCCGTCTGCACGAACCGTTCATCGAATTTTTTCGTTACCTGCCGGCGCCGGCCTTCGGGGCGCTGGCGGTGGCGGTGCTGGGGATCAACGACGCGCCCAAGGTGGCCATCATCTTCATCGGCACGTTCTTCCAGCAAGTGCTGATCATCGCCAACACCACCCGCCGGCTGGACGTCGGCCTGCTGGAGGCGGCGCAGACGCTGGGGGCGACGCCGCGGCAGCTGTTGTTGCGCGTGGTGGTTCCCGGCGTGGTCGCCGAGCTGTACACCGACATGCGCGTGCTGCTGGGGTGGGCCTGGACGTACCTGATTGTGGCGGAGCTGATCGGCGTCAGCTCGGGGATCACCTACTTCATCAACCAGCAGGCGAAATACCGGGCCTACGACAAGGTGTTCGCGTCGATCATCTTGATCGGGTTGATCGGGCTGGGGACGGACATCGTGCTGGCCTCGATCGGGCGGCAGATTTTTCCCTGGCTGCGCACGTCGAAGGCGGGCTGGTTCTCGCAGCTGGTGCGGTTGGCATTGCGCCGACCACGCCGAACGGCGGCGGGCGCGGGTGAGGACGAGGTTGTGCAAGCGTCCGGGATGATCGGATGACGAACGCGCTGTCGTTGCCCGCGTACACCGAGCAGGCGCCCGAGGTGCAAGAGCGCTTTCGTCGCCTCAAGGAGCGGCCGGTGATCTTGCAGGTGCGCGACCTGGTCAAGGATTTCCGCGCGGCGGACGAATCGCCGGTACGGGCGCTGGACCGGATCAGCTTTCACACCCACCGGCGCGAGATCCTGTGCGTGATCGGTCCTTCCGGTTGCGGCAAGTCGACGCTGGCCCGCGTGCTGGCCGGTCTGGAGACGGCCACCGCCGGGCAGGTTCTTGTCGACGGAAAACCGGTCACCGGGCCGGGGCCCGATCGCGGGATGGTGTTTCAGAGCTACACGTTGTTCCCCTGGCTGACCGTGCTGAAGAATGTGATGTTCGGCCTGGAGCTGCCGGAGGGAGCGTCGTCGTCATCGGCGGAGACCCAGGCACGCGAATGGATCCAGCTGGTGGGCCTGTCGCGTTTTGCCGACGCGTATCCCCACCAGCTGTCGGGGGGCATGAAGCAACGGGTGGCCATCGCCCGGGCCCTGGCCACGCGCCCGCGGATCTTGTTGATGGACGAACCGTTCGGCGCCCTGGACGCGCAGACCCGCGCCCAGATGCAGGGTTATCTGCTGCAGATCTGGAAGAACGTCGACGTCACCATCGTCTTCATCACCCACGATCTCGACGAGGCCGTCTATCTGGCCGACCGCATCCTGATCCTGGACGCGCACCCGGGACGCGTGCGCGAGTTGATGGAGGTGGCGGTGCCGCGCCCGCGCACGCCGGAGCAGGTTCTGTCGCCCGCCTTCGTCGCCGCGCGGTTGCATCTTCAGCAGCTGATTCATCCGACAACAGAAGGGCGCCCCATCCCGATGATTCGCATGACCGTCGTGGGAGATGACGTGGAATGAACGGACAGTCGTTGTTGCTGGACGAGACCCTGCGCGGCGGGGCGATGTGGTCGCGGCGCCTGCGGCGCGGCCAGGCCCTGCGCCTGACCGATGCGACGGGGCGTGCGGCGGTGTCGGCGTTGCTGTACAACGCCGACGACCCGCTGGAGCGGTACAACATGCCCGACACGTTGAAGGCGCAATACACGGCGTTTCTGACCGCGGGGCGCGTGCTGTATTCGGACATGGGGCGCATCCTGGCTGGGATCACCGTCGACAGCTGCGGCTGGCACGACACCATCTCGGGCTGCGGGAACGCGGCGACCACGGCGGCCCGGTTCGGCGAGGGGCGCTATCAGGAGCGGCGCAACGATTTCTACCGCAACAGCCGCGACAATTTTCTGATCGAGCTGGGCAAGCATGGCCTGGGCAAGCGCGACATCGTTCCCAACGTGAACTTCTTTGTGCGCGTGCGCGTCGACGAGCAGGGGCGGATGAGCTGGGTGGCCGGCAATTCGCGGCCCGGGGCGGCGGTTGACCTGCGCTTTGAAATGAACACGCTGGTGGTCCTGACCAACACGCCGCACCCGCTGGATCCCGCCACCACCTATGCGCCGCCCGAGGTGCGCCTGTCGATCTACGAAGCGGCGCCGCCGGCGGCCGACGACGCCTGCCGGCTGTCGCGCCCGGAGAATGCGCGCGGTTTTGCCCTGACCGAAGCCTACGCGCGCGAGGTGACGCCGTGACCGTTGTGACCCCATTGGCCTTGCAGGAGAGCGCGCTGGATCCGCGGGCCGCCGTGGTCGACGAGACGCTGCCGGCCGGGCGCGGGTGGGCGCGCGAGGTGCGGGCCGGGCAGATCTTTCGCATCGTCGACCTGGAAGGGAATCAGGCCGTCGACACGTTGTTTTACAACGCGCGCAACCCGGACGAACGGTACAGCGCCGCCGACACCATCCGCGAACAGGGCGGCATCTACCTGACCACGGGGACGCGCCTGCTGTCGGGCGAAGGGCGGGCGCTGCTGACCATCGTCGCCGACACCTGCGGGCGGCACGACACGCTGGGCGGCGCCTGCTCGGCGGAGAGCAACCAGGTGCGGTACGCGCTGGACAAGAAGTTCATGCACAGCTGCCGCGACAGCTTTCTGCTGGCGCTGGCCGCGTTCGGGCAGAGAATGAGCAAGCGCGATCTGGCCAGCAACATCAATTTCTTCATGAACGTGCCGGTGACCCCCGATGGTGGGTTGTCCTTCGCGGACGGCGTGTCGGCGTCGGGCCGTTACGTGGAGATGCGCGCCGAGATGGACGTGCTGGCGCTGATCTCGAACTGCCCGCAGCTGAACAATCCCTGCAACGCCTACAACCCCACGCCGGTGCGGTTGCTGATCTGGGACGCGGGCTAGTTACGTGTTTCGGCGCGTCTTGATCGCCAACCGCGGCGTGATCGCCTGCCGCATCCAGCGCACCTTGCGGCGCATGGGCGTGGGCAGCGTGGCCGTCTATTCGGACGCCGATCGCCACGCGCCCCACGTTGACGCCGCCGAGCAAGCGGTGCGCCTGGGGCCGGCGCCGGCGGCGCAGAGTTACCTGGACGCCGACAAGATCGTGGCCGCGGCGCGCGCCACCGGCGCCGAGGCCATTCACCCGGGATACGGGTTCCTGAGCGAGAACGCCGAATTCGCCCAGCGCTGCGAATCGGCGGGGATCGCCTTCATCGGGCCGACGCCCCAGCAGGTGCGCGACTTTGGGCTCAAGCACGTGGCGCGGGCCCTGGCGGCGCAGAACGACGTGCCGCTGGTGGCAGGGACGCCGTTGCTTGACGACGTGGCGGCGGCGCGCCGGGAAGCGGCGCGCATCGGTTACCCGGTCATGCTGAAAAGCACG
>JAXDMH010000660.1:0-9936 GCA_034666225.1 Myxococcales bacterium | reverse complement strand
CTTCAAGTCGTGGTGCGACCCCGCGGTTCGCAGGCGAACCTTGCGCGGCGGCCGTACCTGCTGGCGGATGATGTGCTGATTCTGTTCGATGTATTCGCCCAGCAGCGCCGAGGCGCGCCGATCGTTGTGCACGACGTACCGAGCGAGAGCCCTGACGATGCGCTGGCCCGCGCCGATGAACATGTGGTGTAACCGCAACCGGTACCCGTCCAGCTTTCGTCGCACGGAGATCATGCTGTAGTGGTTGTTGGTCAGCCGCAGCTCCAGGGTTTTGCCGGGCGGCAGGTACAGCGCCAGCGCGGTGGCCACCATACCAGCGTCGTCCGCCGGGCTGCGTGGGGCCCGCACCTGCTTGGCGGCCTTGGGGGGGCGAAACTCCCGCCGCGACTGACTGCCCGGTGGGGGCGTCGCGATCGGGTTTGATTCTGTCGCCAGCGAGAAAGGGAGCTGGAGCTGGGCTCGCTGGGCCGAGGGGGTGCGCATGCCCGGGCGGCGGTCTTCCGGGCGGAGGTGACTTCTCAATGTGGCCTCTCTTTAAACATGCTCCCTCGGTAGAAGCGGCGAAAGCCTATCAAGCGGCCAGGCGCGAATCAAAAAACCGTATCTTTCGGCATTTATTTGACTTTAGTTGTTGATAACTTTTTCGTCGAGCCCCCTGCCCGGCGTTGATATTTGGACCCTGCCAGGACTAAGCTCGCCACGGGTGAAAATTCAAATCCTCTACTTTGCGGTGCTGAGGGAGCGTCTGGGGCGGGAGCAAGAGGCCATTGAATTGCCCGCCGAGGCGTCGGTGAGCGTCGCGCTGGCGGCCCTGGCCGACCGCCATCCCAGCATCGCCGGTCTGCTTCCGCGGGTACAGACGGCGGTGAATCGCGCCTTCGCCGAGGCAACGGCGCGGTTGCACGACGGCGACGAGCTGGCGCTGATCCCCCCGGTGGCGGGCGGCTCGCCATTTCGGCGGGCGGCCATCATGTCGTCGCCGCTGGTTCTGGCCGACGTCATCAGCGCGGTGGAAGGGCCGGATCGGGGCGGCATCGTCACCTTCACGGGTGTCGTTCGCCGCTATGGCCAGAAAGCGGATGTCGTGCGTCTGGAGTACGAGGCGTATGCCGAGATGGCCGAGCAGGTCTTGATCGACATCGCCGACGAGATCGAACGTGAATGGTCGGGAACACACGTGGCCATCCACCATCGGGTTGGCGCGCTGGCGGTGGGCGAATCGGCGGTGGTGATCGCCGTGGCCGCTCCCCATCGGGCCGAAGCCTTTGATGCATGCCGCGCCGCCATCGATCGCTTGAAGCGCCGGGCACCCATCTGGAAGAAGGAGATCAGCGAGACCGGTGAAGAATGGATCGGCCTGGGCCCGTAGAGCCGCCTTGACGCTTTCTTGAAAATTCCGGCAACCGCCGACGTCCCTGTGCCGAGAACATCGGCATGAATGAAGGTAAAAGTGGGGCGCTGGCGGCAATCGTGGGGAGCAGCGGCGAGCTACAGACGGTCTTGACCCGCGCCGCCGCCGTGGCGCCTACCACCGTGCCGGTGCTGGTCACCGGGGAAAGCGGCACCGGCAAGGAGCTTCTGGCGCGCGCCCTGCACGAGCTGGGACCGAATCCGTCAGGTCCGTTCGTCGCCGTCAACTGCGGCGCCCTGGCGCGCGAGCTGGCGGAGAGCGAACTGTTCGGCCACGAGCGGGGCGCCTTCACCGGCGCGGCGGGCCGTCGGGTGGGCTGGTTCGAGGAGGCGGCCGGCGGCACGCTGGTGCTCGACGAGATCGGCGAGCTGCCCCTCGAGTTGCAACCAAAGCTGTTGCGGGTGCTGGAGTCGGGGCGGTTGCGTCGGGTGGGCGGCGCTGGCGAGGTGGCGGTGCGGGTGCGGGTGGTGGCCATGACCTTGCGCAATCTGGAAGGCGAGGCCCAGCGAGGAACGTTCCGCGCCGACCTCTTCTACCGGCTGGCGGGGTTCGAGCTGGCCCTGCCCCCTTTGCGCCGGCGGCGCGACGACATCGCCGTTTTGGCCCGGCATTTTCTGGAGGAGATCGCCGGCGAGGTGGGAGAGCGGCAGCTGGCGCCGTCGGCGATCGCCGCACTGGAGGACGCGGAGTGGCCGGGGAACATCCGGCAGCTGCGCAACGTGGTGAGGCGCGCGGCGATCTTGACCGGCCACCTGATCGAAGCCGCCAACCTGGATCTGCCGCCGGCGCCGCGTTTTCGCATTGCCGACGAGCCGCTGCGCGTACGCCTGCGCGACGTTGATCAGCAAACGCCCGCGCCCATGTTGTCGACGGCGACGGCGACTTTGGCGACGATGCCGGTGACGACGGAGACGCCGTTTCCGTACCCACCGACGCTGACCGAGATCGGCAGCGACGACCAACTGAATCTGAGCAACCGAACGTTCGAAGAGATCGAAAAGGCGGTCCTGGTCTGGGCGCTTCGTCGCAACGATGGCAGCCGGCGACGCGCTGCCAAATCACTCGCCGTCGCGCGCTCCACATTTTGCGACAAGGTCAGGAAGTACGGCCTGGCCCCGCGCACCGCCTGAAGCCAGCGGGCGACCGCTTACTGCTTACTTCGGCTGCTCGCCCTCGCCCTCGGCTGGCGGAGCCGGCTGCGGGGGCTGACCGGGATTGTCGTCGGCGGCCGGCGCGGGCGCTGGTGGGGGCGGCGGCGTGCCGCGGACGGCGCCTGGTTCCGGTGGTGGCGGTGTTGACGGTGGCGGCGGCGGAGGTGGTGGTTCTTGCGGCGGCGGGTTGACCACCGGCGTGGGAATGTAGATGTCAGAGGCGGGGGGCGGCGGCGGGGCGCTGGGCGCAGGATTGGGCGACGGCGGCATGCCCATCGGCGCTGGTTGCGGCGGCGGGCTGGGGACCGACGGGGCGATGCCGGGACGCCCGCTAGGACGAAACCCTCCGCCGCCCGCCGAAGCGAACTGTGACGTGGTCGTGAACACCGGCTGAGCCATGGCTCCGAAGGTTCCGCCCAGGCGCACGCCATACGATCCGTCGGGACGGCGACCGGTCGAGGCGGCCATCTGCAGGATGGTGGCCAGGCGATCGGCGGACTTCAACAGCGCGTCGCTCAGCTTGAAACGAATGTAGATATTGAGGCTGGACGCCGCCAGGGGATCGCGCAGTTGCGATTCGCCTTCGATGCTCAACTCGCCGTCGGGGGACTTGGCCTCCACGCCCTGCAGCTTGGCCAGGCCCTTGTCGATGGCCACCCGCCCGGCCAGCGTTCCCAGACGCACGCGCGGCAGGGTCAGCCCACCGGCCAGGAAGGGACTGCCCTCCACGCGCAGGGGCGTTCGCCCGTCGCCCACGACGCAGGCTTCGCATTTGATGCTGATCGATCCGATGGAATCGGCAAAGCGGCCGGTGGCCGAAGCAATGTCCATCGCCATCTCCAGCGTACCGCCGAGAGGGAGGTTGATGGCCTCTTTCACGCCCGGCAGCTCGGCCAGGTTCACCGACGATGCCTTCAGACTGATGGTGAAGGGCCCCTTCTTGACGACCTTTTGTTCAAGGATGATCTCGCCGCCAAAGGCGTCGGCGGCGATCCGCACCGACGGCGCCGAGCTGAACAGCGACAGCGGCGAGACGGTCACCCGCGCCGCTTCGATGGTAAAGCGTGTGGGGCGGCCCGTGGTCGGCCGGGTGCGCACCACGATGTCCTTGAACGAGACGCCGAACCCGAAGGCGCGACCGACCGAGCCGATCTCGACGTCCAGTCCCTGGGCGGCCGCCATGGCGATGGCGACGTCCTTGGCCCGGCCATACGGGAACCAGATGTAAAGGGCGACGGTGAAGACCACCAGGCCAAAGGCGCTGTTGATGGCGGCCCGCCGGAGGGCGCGGATTTTTTCCGGCGTCATGGTCCACAAGGCCATGGCTACTTTTCCTTCCCTTCGGGCTTTTTCTTGGCCTTGTCTTCGCGCAGCTTCTCGAACGCGGTCGCGGTGGCCTCCACGTCCAGCTTTTCGGCTTCCGAGTAGCGCCGCTTGATAGACAGCCGCGAAAAATAGATCAGGCGGGGACCGGTCTCGACCCGGCGCATGAACTTGGTCAGCGACTGCAGATCGATGTCGCGAATCTTGAGATCCACGTCGTGCTGGCTATAGCGGCGGCCGGCCGGCGTGACCGGGCGTTCGTTGGACTCGGCGATCTGCACGCCTTCCTCGCGCGCCGCCGCTTCCAGATCGCTGGTCAGCTGGGGCGGCTCGGTGCCGATGCGCGCGTCGTTGGCGGCGCTGCGCGTCTTGGCTTCCATGTATTCGTCGCGGTGCTTGGCGATCATCGTCAGCGCCTCGCGAATCTTGGCGTTGCCCTCCTCCAGATCGCTGACGCTGCTGAAGAGAAAATAGATGGACAGGAGGACGGCCACCACCAGCACTGCGATCACCAGGGCCGCCACCGATCGTCGCTCGCGCGGGGCCAGACGATCCCACTCCGCGCTGACGTAGGCGGTCGGCCGCGACAGCACGCGGCCCACGGATTCTTTGGCGGATGAAAGGACGCTCATCGGTGGTTCCTCACGGACACTTCGTGGTGACGTTCAAGGAGAACTGCTTGCCGCCCCCGGAGATCTCGGTGATGGCCCCCTTGGTCACCTCCTCGAAGCAATCGATCTCCTTCAGCTTGGCGGCGATGTCATCGACGGCCGAGGCAGAGTCGACGGTGCCTTTGACGAACGTCTTCTTGGGGCGAATGTCCATCTCCATGACGTCCAGCTTGATCTTGTCGCCGGAGGGAACGCGCCGCGAAATCTGATCGAGAAGATCGAAGGCGGTGGCCTTGGGCAGCGGGGCCAGCTCCTCGCGGAAGCCTTTGCGCAAAAGCTGGGTGACCGCTTCGGCGTCGTCGCGCGGCTGCCCGAACAGCTCCTGGGTCGACGTCTTGAGCTGCTTGTCCAGCTCGCGCCGTTCGGCCCCCAGGTTCGACAGCGCGGCGCCGATGTCCAGGCCCCCGGCCAGGACCAGGGCGGCGAATAACCCGCCCAGGTGCAGCCCCTTTTGTCGCAGCACGGAGAAACTGGCCCGATAGACGTAGGGCCCGCGGCGCAGATCGATCTCTTTCGATCCGCGGCTGCCCGCCAGGGCGATGGCCCCGGCCAAGGCATAAGAGCTGGACTCCAGCGGCTCCTCGACCACGATGTCACCGTCGGCGTCGACCGGCTCGGTGGCAGCGGCGACGGCGGCGGCAGCGGCGGCGCCCGGGTCCAGCGTTTCTTTCACCGGAAGGATGCGCGTCGGGATCTCCAGCTCACCCTCGAAGAACTCCGACAAACCGGCCAGGCGACCGGTGCCGCCGGTGAGCAGCAGCGCATCCACCACCGCTGACCGGGAGGTGGCGCGAAAGCTGGCCAGCGTCTGGCGGATGTCGCGGACCAGCGGCACCAGCGCCTCGCGCAGCACACCGTCCAGGCGCGCTTGCAGCGGCGTCGTCGCCGGTCGCTCGGGCGTGACCAGAAACGCTTCGCTGCGTTTGGCCTGCTCGGCCCGGTCCTGGGTCGAAGCGAAGGCCTGCGCGATGGCGGTCGTCAGATTCAGCCCGCCGCGCATGATGGTGCGCGCCGCCAGCACCTGCCCGTTGCGCAGGATGCAGATGTTGGTGCGCTGGTGGCCGATGTCGACGATGGCCTGGCAGGGGCCGACCTCGGCGCCGGTGTCGACGGGACCAAGCAGTTGCCGGTAAACCACCGGCGCGGCGTACAGCGATCGCGGGTGGGCCCCTTGCGCCTCCAGCGCGGCGATCATGTTGCCGACGTCGTCGCGCTTGGCCGCCACGGCCAGCACCGTCGAGGACTGTTCGGCCGTCGCCACCACCAGGTGATCGTAGACAACGTCCTCCAGGGCGTGGACGATCTGCCCTTCCAGCTCATACCCGACCACCTGATCGATCTTGCGGGCCTCGGTAAAGGGCAGCTCGAGCAGACGGATGGAGAGCTGATCGCCGGGCATGGCCAGGTACGGCGTCGCCTCGCCCGAGACCTCCGCCAGGCCGGCGCGCACCGCCATCGCCTGGCGTTCCAGCAGGGGGGCGTCGCCGCCGGGAACGGCCGTCTCCAGCAGGCCGCGCAGGCGCGTGGCGCGGAAGCTGACCTCCAGCAAGACGAACTTGACCGAGAAGGTGCCGAGATCGATGCCGCAGATGGTGTGAGCCATGAATTCCTATTCCTCGCGCCAGTATTGCAGAACGCCGGCCGCCCGCTCCGAGGCGGGATTCGTCGTCAGGGGATGATCCAGCCCGCGCTGGCTGTCGATGATGGCGGTTATCTTGCGTTTGACCCGACCTGCCTCGCCCGAGGCGACGATGCGGTACATGCGCGGCGGTCTGACGTAGGCGATCTTCCCCAGCTCGCCGGCGTTGATCACGATCGGCTGCGACGATTGCAACATCTTGTAGCGCGGATCGTCTGGAATCACCGCGGTCTGGGGTGATTGCAGGGTTTTCACGATGGTGTCCAGGCTGTCGAAGCCGGCCGCCGACGCCCGATCGCACAGGACGCTGGCGATGGGATAAAGCCGTCGATCGTCGAAGAGCGCGGGATCAACCGCCGTCGCCTTGGCCGGATCGACGGTGGCCCGAATGACCCCCATCAGGATCGGCGTGCAGTCACCGCCGTTCTTGTTGCTGATGGCGCCCAGGTTCACGCTGCAGGCGACTGACGCCGGATAGATGGTCAGGAACGGTTGGAACGCCTCCATGAAGGCGTCGCTGACGCCGCGGACCTGCTTGATCTCCTCGATGGTGTCATAGCTGTCGTCGTGGGCCCGGTATTTGTCGCTGCGCGCGTCGTACCGATAGTCTTCGGAGCCGGTGCCGGCGCCGTCGGGGGTGAACATGCGATCGTCCTTGTCCGCCCAGTCGATCAAGGCGCGCGCCACGTCGGCCCGCGACACGAACTGCCCGCTGGAATCCGCTTCGCTGAACAGGCGATCGAATCGTTGCGAGGCCATCAGGCCCGACAGCAGTCTGAACACCTGCTGTTGCTTGCCGACGTCGTTGGCGCAGTTGAGATCGATCTTGCCGTCCTCGGCGGTGATCTCGGCGTCGAAGCGGCCCGATGACATGCCCAGGCCCTTGATGCCCTCGGTGTTGATGCCGATGAGGCTGCCCAGGCCCGCCACTTCCTCTTTCGAGCCGCTGAAGAATCCCATCAGCGGACCGGCGTAGTCGGTGACGCGCAGGCTGATGCCCAGGCCACCCATCGGCGAGCTGCCGGCGCCCCCGCTGCCCCCGGCGCCGCTTTGGGCGCCGGTCAGTTTGGCCAGCATCTGCTGGGCCTGGTTCATCACCGGATCGACGAAACGCGCCTGAATCTTGATCAGCAGCCGCGACAGGTTGACGGCCGAGCGGGCCATGTAGTGGGCGCGCAGCTCGTCGCGCGCGTTGGCCGCCTGCGCGGTGTCGACGCTGGTGCCGTAGGTGAACTCGCCGATCATGGCCACCATCAGGGCGATCCAGGTCAACGTGATCAGCAGGGCCACGCCGCGCTGACGGTTGCGCCGCACGGGGGCCGTCGAGGGCGACGATTTTTCTTTGACGAGCTTCATGGCACGCCAATCGCCTTGTAAAGAACCTTCTCCGTCACCTGGATGCGCGCGTCGGTCGAATACGTCACCTCCTGGCCGCGCTCGTCGATCACGGTCAGCGTGATGCGGACGTGGCTGGGCAGATAGTCCATGCGGTTGGCGCCCATGGTGCTCCATTCGGTGCCCCACTCCTTGCGCTGAAAGTCGTAATAGCTGAACTTCAGCTTGGCCACGTCGGGGCACAGGATGTACGACTCGGCGGGGATGATCTTGGGGTCCTCGGCCTGCAGACGGCGCGTCTCCCGGCGCATGAGGTTCAAGATGCGCCGGTCGTCCGGATCGCGCTCGCCGTAATAGGTGATGAGCGTGGTGTCGGATTCGGCCAGGCCGCTGCGCAGGCGCTGGTGGGCAAAGCTGGAGAAGACCAGCTCGTCGACGTCGCCGCGGGAGGTGCCGACGAAACGGGTGCGCGGCTCGGGCAGGACCGGGCTCTCCGCGCCCGACTGATAGGCCATCTCGATCTCGCGGGCCATGCGCAGAAGGGCGATGCGCACCGTGTGCATGCGATCTTGCGACGCCTCGATGGCGCGCTTGCTGGACACCGCCTGGTTGAACGACCCAAACATGATGGTGGTGATGAAGGCCAGGATGGCCACGGCCAGCGTCACCTCGATGAGCGTGAAGCCGGCCTGGGCATTGGCGCGGCGACCTCGAGCGGCGTGCAGCATTCCGATCATCGCGTCGATCATCGCTTCACGGCCCCAGCGCTCGTCGCCGCGCCAGGCGTGATGGCGCCCGCCGCGCCCGGGACCGCGCCCGCCGCGCCCGGGACTGCACCTGCCGCGCCGGGCGCGCCGCCGGTCAGCGCCAGGTCCAGCTTGGCCGGATCGGTCAGGAAGGTGACCACCTCCAGCGTCTGGTTGGGGCGCCCACTTTCATCCCAGAACACGCGCACGGTCACCCGGCGCACAGACTCTTGCAGACCGATGCGAATCGGTTCGAGAAAGCTGCTCATCAGGCCACCGATCATGCCGCCCAGCGCCGCCATGGGATCCTTCGAATCAAGGGCGGTGTCCGACGACTGCTGCTGCGCCTTCTGCGTCAGGTCGGTGGGCAGCTCGACCCGCTCCACCGCTGACTCCCAGCGATAGGTGGCGAAGCCCTGCTCCTTGAAATCGCCGGCGGCCGTCTCGTCGTTGTCGACGAAACCCTTGGCGATGATGTCGTCCTCGATGTCGATCATCTTGCCGCGGGCCAGGAAGGTCGCCGCCGTGGTCATCTTCGAATGGTTCGAGGCGCGCACGTTGTTGGTGATGATCTCCAGCAGCACGACCAGCGTCATGGCCAGGATGGCCAGCGCCACCATGATCTCCAGCAGCGTGAACCCGCCCGGTCCCCGTTGACCCGCACCCTGTGGTCGCCGCTCGATCATCACGGCTGAATGCGGTTCCCTTCGTCGTCATACCGATCGGCGACGGGCGGCTTGATGTACTCGTCATAGATGCGCACCCGACCGGTGACCGGATGGACGACGATGGAATAGAACGATTCGCCCGATTTGTCGGACAGGTGAATGATGGCCGGCTCGGTCTGGCCCATCGGGAAGAAATAGATATAGGCGCGGCCGGTGGTGATCGGTTCGGAGACGCGCGGCGTGTAGACGTCGACCAGCTTGGTGTTCTTGATGGTCACCGGTTTGATGGCCGTCTCCTTGAAGGCGGCGAAGCGCACCCGCTTGGGACGAAAATCACCCACCTCCATCTTCGAAGGATCAAAGCTGGCCCCGCCGATGAACTCGCTGCCGCGCTTCTGCGCCTCTTCGGCCTTCTTCTTGTCCTCGACGTCGCGCTGGGATTCGTCCTCCTCGCGCTTGCGCTGGTCCCGCTCCGTCTCGGCGTCGTGCGGGATATAGAACTTGTCGTCGGAGACCTCCGCCCAGTACCGCCCGTCGTTGAGATCCAGCACCAGGCGATGGTGTTTCCCCGTCACCGACGCCCGGTCGAACAGAAAGCGAATGGCGCCCGACAGGTGCGCCGTCGACGCCCGCAGATCGCTCTTGGTCAGCGACCGAAACCCCATCACCGCCGACCCCATCATCAATCCGATGATGGCCATGACCACCATCATTTCAATCAATGTGAAACCCTGGGAGGGTTCCACACCTCCCGCGATGGGCTCGGGCCGGCGAAGCCGTCCCTCCCCCTACGCGATCCAGTCCGCGACGTTCTTTGGAGATTCCGAGGCGTCGTGTCGCGACGAGCCAGCGGTACACGCCGCGAGGATGCGCCGTGACCGCGCCGCTAAGAGCAAGCCACGCTCGATCGCCGTGAGTACAGCGAGGGTGCGATCGCGGACTCCGAGCATCGGCAGGATGCTCGAGGCGTGGTTCATCACCGTGCCCTCCCG
>JAXDMH010000659.1:0-5056 GCA_034666225.1 Myxococcales bacterium | reverse complement strand
GCGCCATCGCCGTCGCATTCTTCCGGGCATTCTTCCGACCTTGGCGGCGGCGATCTGTTCGCCGCGCAGGCCTCTCCGCGTCCCTCGACCGATGACAACCACTGGTCCCTGGGTGGCGGTGGGGGCGCAGCGATGGCCGGTCACGACGGTGGCCGGGTCGAAAGCCTGACCGCGCAGCGCCACGAAAACTCGGTGCTGTTCTCGCTGTCGAATCTGCAATCGCTCGCGGCGCCGGGTGGGGCAGCCAAACCGACCCCCAGCCCGTCCAGCGCGCCGTCGCCCGGCTCCGAAGGCTCGGGCCTGATCGACATTCGGGCCATGGCGGCCTCGACCCTGGGGTCGCCCTCCGAAGGACGGGGCGGCAGCGGTGATGACCTGCCGTCGTTCGGCGCCTTCTCGCCGGCGGCGCCCGTGCTGCTGTCGCTGCCGACGTCCAGCAGCTCATCGAAATGGATCTGGCCGGCGATCATCGTGATGGTCGGCTTTGCAGGGTTGATCGTCTGGATGGCGATCAAGATTCTGTCCGACAAACCGGCCACCGTCGCCGAGACAGCGGCCGCCCCCGCCAGCGCCCCGATTGCCGCCGCGGGATCGCCCGCCACTTCCAAGTCGCCCGAGCCAGCCGCAGCCGCACCGGCCACAGCACCGACGCCCACCCAACCGGCGATCCCCGATGACAAGTTGCCGCCGCGCGAGCCGCCAAAAGGCAGCGAAGCGGCCGCCGCCTCGGCGCCTGCCGCTCACCCCGGCCGAAAAACGAAGGGCGGCAAGCGCGCGGCGTTGAACGACACCGGCGCCAATCGGCCCGGCGCGGCCGCTGCCAGCGCGGCGCCCGTCGCTGCGGCCACGCCCGATCCGACTGAGAAGAAGCCGGCCAAGGGATCGCTGGATGATCTGCTGGAGAGCGCGATCTCGGGAAAGGCCAAGCCGGCCTCCAAACCGCGCGGTGACGACGATCTGCGCAAGCCGGTCGCCGACGCGCCGGCCTCTGGCCCGCTGTCGAAGAACGCCGTGGTCAGCGGCATGAACGGCGTCAAAGGCAAGGTCAGCGAGTGCTACAACCAGTACAAGGTCCCCGGGATGGTCATGGTCACCGTGGTCATCGGTAAGAGCGGCAAGGTTTCGTCAACCACCGCCACCGGGAAATTCGCGGGGACACCCACTGGCAACTGCGTGGAGAAGGCGATCAAGACCGCCAGCTTCCCACCGTCCGACGGTCTGACCACGCCGTATCCCTTCGTCCTCAAGTAGGCGCCGGTCACGACCACCTCTGCCGCGCTTGAGCCGCTGCGCCACCGCCTGGCGGAGGTGGGTCTGAACGTGGTCATGCCGATCGGAAAGACGGCGTTTGACGAAGCGTGCGTGCCGGTTTCGCAGCTGCGCATGAACGAGCTGCGGCCGACCGGCCAGTCGGCGTGGCTGATCGGTTCGGGCGGGCGGCTTTTCTTCGATCGTTTCCTGGCCGTCACGGGCGGCGCCGATGGGCGTCCCCATCCGCTGGATCGGTTCACGCGCGCCGAGGTGGAAGCCGCCGTTGGCCAGGCACTCGATTCCTCGATCGGCCACGGCCTCTGGTACCCGTTCACGCAGGCCCAGCCGGCGTTGCCTTTTCAGCGGCTGGGGCGGGCGGCGGGGCTTGGCTTGCCGGGCCCCCTGGGGATCCAGATCCATCCGGTGTTTGGACCGTGGTGGGCCTATCGCGCGCTGCTGGTGCTTGACGTCGCCATCCCCGAGTCGCCGGCCGTCGGCGACGGCTGCGCCGGCTGCGACGCGCCCTGCGTGGCGGCTTGCCCGGGCCGTGCCGTGGCGCGCGACGGTTTCGTGTACGTCGCCTGTCGGTCGCATCGTCTGGAAGATCAGGCCTGCCATTTCGAATGCCAGGCCCGCAGCCGCTGCATTCGCGGCCCCGAGCAGCGGTACAGCGCCCGGCAGCTGGCGTATCACATGGCGGCGTCGATGCCCCGAGCGGACGCCCAGCTCCGCAAACCTTGACCGCTTCCGTCGAACGGTTTCTACTCGGGCCCCCATGGCCACCAGCGTGAACGCGCACATCACCGGCACGGTTTGGAAGATCGAGGTCAAGGTGGGCGACGCCGTCACCGAAGGCCAGACCGTGGTCATCCTGGAATCGATGAAGATGGAGATGCCTGTCGAGTCGCCGGCGGCCGGACGGGTCACGGCGGTGCTGGTGAAGGAAGGCGCCTCCGTGGAAGAGGGCGCGCCGCTCGTCGAGCTGACGCCGTGACGCGCGCGTCGCGGTTTTAGAGCACCTCGGCGAAGATCGTCGCGGCGCGCTCGCATTCCTCGCGGGTGACGTCGAGGTGGGTGACCAGGCGAATACGGCGGGGGCCGAAGGGAAAGGTCAGTACGCCGCGCGCGCCGAGGCGCGTGACGATCTCGGCGGCCGGGGGCAACCGCGGATCCAGATCGACCATCACGATGTTGCTTTGCAGGCTGGCGATCTCGATGCTGAGGCCGGGCACGGCCGCCAGCCGTTCGCCCAGCAGGCGCGCGTTGGCGTGGTCGTCGACCAGGCGGGCGATGTTGTGGTCCAGGGCGTAAAGCGCCGCCGCCGCGATCACCCCGGCCTGGCGCATGCCGCCCCCGAACATCTTGCGAAAGCGATGGGCGCGCTCGACCAGCGGTCGGGCGCCGGCGATCACTGAACCGACGGGCGCCCCCAACCCCTTGGAGAAGGCCAAAGACACCGTGTCGAACCCGGCGGCCAGCGCGGCCGGGCTTTCTCCGGTGGCCACGCTGGCGTTCATCAGCCGGGCGCCATCGAGGTGCAGGCGCAGTCCCAGACGGCGGGCCGACGCCACCACCGAATCCAGCGCGGCGCGCGGCCAAACGATGCCGCCGCCGCGGTTGTGCGTGTTCTCGACGCAGATGAGGCGGGTGGGTGACTGCAGCGTCGTGGCCGGTCTGTACGCGGCTTCGACGTCGGCGCCGGTGAAGGTGCCGCCGCGACCGACGGCCACCAGTTGCACCCCGGCCAGCGCGGCGCCGCCGCCCATCTCGTGCCAGATGACGTGCGCGCCGTCGCTGACGATCACTTCGTCGCTGGGCTCGCAGTGGACCTTGAGGGCGATCTGGTTGGCCATGGTCCCGGACGGAACGAACAGCGACGCTTCCGTGCCCAGGAGCTCGGCGACCCGCGCTTGCAGGCGGGCAACTGTCGGGTCTTCGCCCAGGACATCGTCGCCCACCTCGGCGGCGGCCATCGCGGCACGCATTCCGGGCGAGGGGCGGGTGACCGTGTCGCTGCGCAGGTCGATGGCGGGCGGTTGCGGGGGCGCCGCCGCGGTGGTGGTCTTTGTCGCGGTCATCGGACCTCCGGTCCCCAGACGGGCGGTTTGGGCAGTCCGCCCGGTTCGGGCGTGGGCGGCGGCTGCCTGGGCGGACCATGGTCGGGTGTGCCCGGCGCGGACGGTGGCGGCTGCTTGGGCGGGGGCGGGCCGGGCGGCCCTCGCTCGTCGCGCAGCTTTGTCGATAGCTTGTCCAGCAGCGCCACTTCAAAATGTCGGGGCAGCTCGGCCAGCGTGACCACCATCTGCGTGGCGGCTCGCCCGTCACCGTCGGTGGTCTTGACCAGCTCCAGAGAGCCGCGATAGGTCCGCTTGTTTTCCACGACGTCGAAGATGATGTACCCGGCGACTTCATCCTTTTCTTTAACGTTGTAGTCGCGGTCCACGCGCAGAAAGCGGATGGCCGTCGGCCACACGTCGGCCGCCGCATAGGAGACGACATTGCTGCTGCGGGCCTGCGCGCGCTGGAGGCCGCCCAGTCCGGCCGCCATCACGACGGCAAGGCCGATGCCCCCCCGGTGGCTCAAGACACCTCCAGGTTGGGGGCCTCGGCGGCGCGATTGGATTCGCGAACCGCGGCAGCCAGCGACGGCGCCCGTCCACCGGAAGACAGCAGCGCCATCGACAGCAGGCCCACCGCCACGTACCAGATGGTCTGCACGCCGTGCAGGACGATGGCGTAGGCCATGCCTTGGGCGTTCACCACCGCCGCCGGCAGATAAGCGAGCAGGCCCAGCTTGATCGCCGCGTGGAACTGTCCCACCAGGCCGGGCGCGTTGGGCAACGTCAGCACCACGCCGGTGAAGGCCATGGTGGCGTACGCCGCTCCCAGCGAGATGGGCAAATGCATCTGCCTGGCCAGATACCACATACCGGCGCCGTTGATACCCCAGTAGATGATCGACTGCAGCAGGAAGACGCCAAAATTGCGTGGATCCCGCAGGACGTGAAAGCCCTTGATCAACGCTCGGACCTTGTCGCCGATGACCCGGGCCTTGTTCGGCGCCAGCCAGTGCAGCAGCGACAGACGCAGGGCCAGCCCGATGGTGGCGTCCGTCCAGATCTGGGCGAAGGCCAGGAAGGTGGTGAGCCCGACGAATCCCAGCAGCGATATCCAGGCGCCGATTCGCAGCTCGCGCGAGAAGGTGTCGCCGGCGGAGACCAGGTACGAGACGAAGAAAAGAACCGAGATCAGAAGTCCGTCCACGATCCGTTCGACGGCCACGGTTCCCAGGGCCGTGCTCATGCGCAGGTGGCGCTCCCGGGCCACGAAATAGGGCCGCACAAATTCGCCCAGGCGCACCGGCAGGGCCAGGATGGCCATGAAGCCGACGGACGAGATCGGCAGCAGGCGCTTGAGCGGCAGCGACACGCCCAGCGGTCGCAGCAGGAACTCCCAGCGCCAGGCCCTGAAGAAATGCGTCAGCGCCAGCGTCGCGACATAGATGGCCACCGCGGACAGCGGCAGGGCGCGCATGGCCGCCAGCACCAGGTGCCCGCTGACACCGTGAAGGGCGTACAGAACGCAAACCACACCGACCAGCAGCGACAGCGAGACCTTCAACCAAAATCGAGCTCTCATTGATGAAACTGGATTGCCGTCGCCGCTTTGATCCGCCGCCTGGTCGAGGCGCTGTCCCCTAGGACGAGGGCGGCTCGGGAAGATCGCCGGCCAACATACGACGCGGGTTCTCGTCCAGCAATCGATCGAGCACGGCCTGGCCGCGTTGCTTGCGGAACCAATCCAT
>JAXDMH010000658.1:0-3633 GCA_034666225.1 Myxococcales bacterium | reverse complement strand
GCCGCCACGACGGCATCAACGGCCGACGCCAGGTGGGCGCCACCGTCGGCGGCCCCCCGCAGCGCGCGCTCGGCCCGCCGGCGCGCCCCGGTCGGTCGGCCGGCACGGGCGGAATCAAGCGCCTCGTCCAGCAACGCGCGCGGCGGGCGCGCCTTCATCTTTCGGCCGGTGGCCGGATTGCGCGGCAACGTCGCTGACTCCGCCGTCGCCAGCGCCGCCGCGGCCGGCGCGCGCGCTGGCGCCCGGCGCGCGATCTCCGCTTCCAACGCGGCGACTGGCGCCGACGCCGCACCGCCCGCCTGTGCCCGCGCCAGCAGTGCTCCGGCCGCGTCGGCGGTTCCGCCGGCAGCCAGCCAGTCGCCGGCCAGGCCCAGCAACGTGGCACCGTCGGTGGCACGATCGGCGATGATGACGGCGCGCCGGAGCAAGGCCAGACGGGCACGCCCGTTCGCCAGCGCCGCCTGAAAGCGCAGCGCCGCGATTTGATGGCGCGGCGATTTTTCGGCCAGCGCTTCTGCACGCCGGGCGGCGGCACGACGGCGGTGAACAGGCACTCGTCCGTCGGCGGCCAGATCCAGAAACGCCCGGGTGGCCTCCTCCACGGCGCCGTTTTCAGCCCGGGCCGCTGCCGCCGCGTGGCCCCAGATCGCCACCGGTTTCTTGTCACCGCGGGCGTGCTCGGCCAGCAACATGGCGCGCTCGCCAGCGGGCAGCTCGGCGGCCGCGCTGAGCAGGGCCAGACGCACGCTGGTCAACTGCGGCGCTTCTCCAGCAGCCCGGCGCAACTCGCTGAGCGCCGAGAAAGGATCCGAACGAGCCCGCAACAGATCGGCCAGCTCGACCCGCAGGCGGGCCCGGGCCGTGGCGTCCGGTGTGCTGGCCAGAATTCGGCGCAGCTCCTCAATGCGGAGAACCGCCGCCTTCGCCCCTTCAGCCTGCGCCACCGCGGGAAAATATCACGCGACCCACCATGCCTCCAGGCCGGGTGCGCCTGGCCCGCTCGACCGCCCCCCGGGACCAATTTTCGGGGTGCCGGGACCCCGGCCCTGCCGTTGGTGGTGCACCGACGCTGGCATTTGGTTAAAGTGGCTGGCTGATGTCCAGCGTCTTTGCCATCATTCTCGCCGGCGGTGGGGGCACCCGATTGTGGCCCGCCAGTCGGCGGCGCAAGCCCAAGCAGCTTTTGACGCTGGGAAGGACCGAATCGTTGCTGGCGGCGGCGGCGCGCCGGGCCGAGGCGGTGGTCGGCAGGGAAGGCACGTTGATCGTCACCGCGGCGGATCAAGAGTTCCAGATCCGGTACGCGTTGCCCGACCTGCCCTCCGGCAACATCGTGGTCGAACCGCAGCCCCGCAACACGGCTGCGGCGGTCGGTCTGGCCGCGGTGGCGGCCATCCGCCGCGCGGGAGAAGACGCCGTGCTGGCCGTGCTGCCTGCCGATCCGTACATCGGCGACGAACAGGCTTTCACCGCCGTGCTGAAGGCCGCGGTCGCCGAGGCCCGGCGGGCCATCCTGACCATCGGCATCAAGCCCACCCACGCCGAGACCGGGTACGGTTACATGCGCCTGGGCGCGCGCATCGGCGCCTCGGCGAACAACGCGGGTGCCCCGCACGCGGTGGACGTCTACGACGTGGCGGCCTTCGTGGAAAAACCGGATCGCGCCAAGGCAGAGGCCTATCTGGCTTCGGGCGATTACCTGTGGAACTCGGGGATGTTCTTCCTGACCGCGGGGCGCATGCTGGAGGAGACGCGACGGCACCTGCCCGCCCTGGGCGAGGCGCTCGACGCCATGCTGGCGGCGACCGACTTTGGCGCCGCCGTGCGACAGCACTATCCGACGGTGCCGGCGATTTCCATCGATTACGGAATCATGGAGAAGGCCGCCGGGATCCGCGTCATCCCGGGCGACTTTGGTTGGAACGACGTGGGCAGCTGGGCCGCCCTGCCCGCGTTGCGCGCCGCCGACGCCCGCGGAAACGTGGTGGTGGGCGAAGCAGCCCTGGTCGACGCCGACGGCAACGTTGTCTTCGCCGAGTCAGGCGGTCCCTTCGTGGGCCTGGTGGGCGTGAAAGATATGATTGTGGTGGCCACGCAAGACGCCATCCTGGTCATCCCCAAGGATCGTGCTCAAGATGTGCGGCAGATCATCGAAGCCGCCAGGCGCGCGGGGCGGGACGACGTCTTGTGAACGCGACGCCGCCGCGGAACATCCCGAGCCAATAATTGATGACCTCGACAGTCCCGAACCCACGTGTGTTTCGTGAATACGACATCCGCGGCGTCGCGGAAAGCGATCTGCCCGACGGCTTTGTGGCCGATCTGGGGCGGGCGCTGGGCAGCATGTTTTTGGGGCGCGGTTCCCGGCGCATCACCCTGGGGCGCGACTGCCGCTTGTCGTCGCCCCGTATCCACGCCGTCCTGAAAGCCGAACTGCTGGGGGCCGGTCTGGAGGTGATCGACGTCGGGATCGTACACACGCCGGCCCTGTATTTTTCTGTGTTTCAGCTGGGCGTCGACGGCGGCGTGATGATCACCGCCAGCCACAACCCATCCGAAGACAACGGGTTCAAGATCGTCGCCGGACCCAGCACCATTCACGGTGCCGAGATCCAGAACTTGCTGGCGCTGATCCAGAACCGCGATTTTCGAAAGACCGGAACGGCAGGCGTGGCGACCGAGCACCCCATCCTGCCCGAATACATCGCCACCATCGTCGGTAACGCGCGCCTGGGCGCGCGCCGTCCCAAGGTGATCGTGGACGGCGGCAACGGCACCGGCGGCGTGGCCCTGATCCCGATCCTGAAGCAGCTGGGCATCGACGCAGAGGGGATCTTCTGCGAACCCGACGGGAGATTCCCCAATCATCATCCCGATCCCACCGTCCCCGAAAACCTGCAGGCGCTGATCGCCCGCGTCCAGGCCAGCGGCGCCGAGCTCGGCATCGCCCTTGACGGCGACGCCGATCGCATCGGTGCCGTCGACGGGAAAGGACGCATCATCTGGGGCGACCAGCTGATGATGCTGTTCGCGAGAGAGATCTTGAAAGAGCTGCCCGGCGCCACCTTCGTCAGCGAGGTCAAGTGCAGCCAGGCGCTGTTCGATGAGATCACCGCGCTGGGGGGCCGCGCCATCATGTGGAAGGTGGGCCATTCCTTGATCAAGGTGAAGATGAAGGAAGAAAAGGCGGCCCTGGCCGGCGAGATGTCCGGGCACATGTTCTTCGCCAATCGCTGGTACGGCTTCGACGACGCTGTCTATGCGGGGATGCGCCTGGTCGAGTTGCTGACGCGGTCGCCGCTGACCATGGCCCAGCATTACGACACGCTGCCGGCCCTGCACAACACGCCGGAGATTCGCCTCGCCTGTCCCGAGGAGATCAAGTTCGAGGTGGTGCGGCGGACGGTGGCCTGGTTCCGCGAACGCTATCCGGTGATCGACATCGACGGTGTGCGGATGCGTTTCGACGAGAACGGCCGCAACGTCGGCTGGGGATTGGTGCGCGCGTCCAACACCGGACCGGTGCTGGTGCTCCGTTTTGAAGCGGACACCGCCGCCCGTCTGGACAGCATTCGCGCCCTGGTGGAAGGGCGCCTGCACCAGATCATCGCCGAGACGTCCGACGCCGCTTAG
>JAXDMH010000657.1:0-5558 GCA_034666225.1 Myxococcales bacterium | reverse complement strand
TTCGCCACGCCAAGACCCGCGGGGCCATCACCAAGACCGGTCTCATGCTGGGCCTCGGCGAAGAGCTGGACGAGGTTCGCGCGGTGCTGCGCGAACTGCGCGAGATCGGCGTCGACATCCTGACCCTGGGCCAGTACCTGCGCCCCTCGCGCAATCACCTGGCGGTGGCCCGTTACGTCCACCCCGACGAGTTCGCCGCGCTCAAGACTGAAGCGCTGGCCCTGGGCTTCCCGCACGTGGAATCCGGCCCCATGGTCCGCTCCAGCTATCACGCTGACGGCCAGCGCGACATCGTCCGCGAGTTGGCTGCCGCGCGGGAACTGGCGGCCGCCCGACGGTCGCCGCTGTGATCCCCTACTTCAACGGCCACCTCTTCGATATCGGCGGCCTGTCGATTCACCTGTTCGGCGTGCTGGTCGCCATCGGCGTGATCGTCGGCGATCGCATCGTGGTCAAGGAGGGGGCCAAGCGCGGTCTGGATGATCGCGACGTGAAGTTCATGAACGCCCGCATCGTGATCGGCGGGTTCATCATGGCCCACCTGGTCTCGGTCATTTTCTATTTTCCCGAGCGCATCAAAGAGAACCCTCTGGTGCTGCTGAACATCTGGTCGGGGCTGTCGTCGTTCGGCGGTTTCCTGGGCGCGGCGCTGGCGTTTCTTTACTACTCGCGCCGCGAGAAGATCCCGGCCCTGCGTTACGCCGACGCGGTGGCCCTGGGTCTGGTGGTGGGCTGGATCTTCGGGCGCACCGGCTGCTTCACGGCGCACGACCATCCTGGACTGCACACCACGTTCTTCCTGGCGGTGAAGTACCCCGAAGGACCCCGCCACGATCTCGGCCTGGACGAACTGCTGTTCACCATCGTCATCGCCGTGATTCTTTTTCGCTATGCGCGCAAGCCGCGGGTGCCGGGCCGGGTGATCGGCCTTTTTGCCCTGCTCTATGCGCCGGTGCGGTTCGGCCTGGATTTTCTGCGCGCCACCGACGTGGCCCGCCCCGACGAACGGTACGCCGGCCTGACGCCGGCCCAGTGGGCCTGCATGCTGTGCCTGGGCGTGGGGATCTGGCTTTTCACCCTCAAGGGTGACGCCACCCCGCCGGCGCCGAACACTGGCGGCGATCCGCAACCGGATGCCGCGCCGCCGCCGGCGCCCGTCACCTGAGTCGCCTTAGAGCAGCTCGTCTTCGGCGTGCGCGATGAGATCTTCGTAGCGCCGCCGGTCGACCGACAGATCGCATTCGCCCAGAAACGCCGCATAGCTCATGAATGCCGTCAGGTACGACAGGTCGCGGGCCCAGTCCGGCAGATAGCGCGGCTCGCTGACCACCCCTTCGCGCAAAAGGCGGCCGAACAGCGGCACGTCGTCGAGGTCGATCTTGCCGGCGAAGAACAACCGCACCAGCTCGAGGTGCCCTTTCACCAGCGCCACGCGCAGAAAGTTGGTGACGCGCAGCAGGCCGTCCAGATAGCAGACGTCCTTGGTGAACGGCGCCCCGCCCTCCACCACGCCGCCGCGGCAGACCCGACGGGCGCAGTCGTAGGCGGCGGCTTCGTCGTGGCCGTGGCTCAAGAAAAATTGGTAGATCTGGATGAAATCCGCGCCGTCCTCGGCCATCTTGATGGCCAGCGTGCGATCGGCCAGCCGCCGCAGGCGCTCGAGGCTGGTCGACCGGGTGATGAACTCGGTCAGCACCGCCAGGCCTTCCTGGGTGGCCGTGGTGCGCGGCGAGGCGTAGCCCGTGAACGACAGATAGGGCTGGGCCCGCCCGTTCAGCGCCGTCGCCAGGTGGACGTGTCCCTCGTGAAACTCCAGCTGCAGCAGATCGCGCCGGCAAAAACGGGCCCCCCGCTTGATCTTCACGCCGTCCACGCCGGCCACCGCCTTGGCGGCGATGTCGTCGGCCAGCTCGACGCGGATGGGATGCTCCGGGAAAAATCGGGCAAAGCGCCCGGCCAGGATCGGCACCACCTCCTCCGCCGACAGGTTCAACTCGTCGACGGGGCTGGGCAGGTTCACCGTCCCCGCCACGCTGGCCACCACCTTGGCGAAGTGATCGGCCAGATCCAGATTGGTGGTCTTGCGATCCGCCGTCAGGCTGGCCGGGCGCCCGTACAGCTCGACCGAGTGATAATAAAACTCCTTCTTGCCCACCGCCTGCAGCATGCGCCCGGCGGTGGCGTACGAATCGCAGGTGTCGCGCAAGAATCTCTCGATGGCGTTGTCACCGACGATCCTGGCCTTCAGGCTGCGAAACCGCTCGACCGCGGCGGACATCTCGGGCGAGACCCGATACTCCGGCCGCGGCAGCTCGCGCCCCTGGGAAGCAAAGAAGGCCCGTTCGACGTTCCCGTCCCAGGAGATGGCGCGCAGCACGCGGATCGGGCGCTGGGCGTCCAGAATCTCGGCCGAGATCTCTTTGATGCTCCGGAGAACGCGCTCCGAAACAGCCACCGCTGCTTAGGTCCCCACCCCGACGCGAATGCCGGGCGGCACCGAGTAGGTGATCCAGGCGTTGCCGCCCACCACCGCGCCCTTCCCGATCACCGTGCTGCCGCCCAGGATGGTGGCGTTGGCATAGATGATCACCTCGTCTTCGATGGTCGGATGCCGTTTGCGCCCCTGTGGGCGATCGGTGCGGCCCCGATCGCGCACCGACAGCGCGCCTAGGGTCACCCCCTGATAGATGCGCACCCGGTTGCCGATCAGCGTGGTCTCGCCGACCACGATGCCGGTGCCGTGATCGATGAAGAACGATTCGCCGATGGTGGCGCCCGGGTGGATGTCGATGCCGGTCCGCGAATGGGCGTGTTCGGTCAGCATGCGCGGCACGACCTCTGCCCCCTCCTGCAGCAGGCGATGGGCCACCCGGTAGATGGCGATGGCATAAAGCCCTGGATAACAGGCGACGATCTCGTCGATGCCGCTGGCCGCCGGATCCGATTCGAAGGCAGCCAGAACGTCCTTGCCCAGCATGGCGCGCAGATCGGGAAGGCTCTCCAGAAGGCGGCGGGTGATGGCCTGCGCGCGGCGCTGGCAGCGATCGTTCTTGCCGTGGCCCTTGGGGCAGTGCCGGTGCAGCCCCAGATACAGCGCCGCGCCCAGCCGGACCTCCAGCGTCTCGATGGTCGCCGCCACGTGATCGCGCAGGGCCCCGGTCTCGTTGCCCATGCGGTGCGATTCGGGGAAGAGAACCTCGATCAGCTCCTCCACCAGGATGCGAATGTCGTGGCGCGAGGGCAGCGGCCCCTCCGACGCCAACCCGGCCCGCAGACCGGCGGCGGCCGACAGCACCCGATCGGCGAGACCGGTGTGCGGGGACTGTGCGGCGGTGCGGCGCTGGGTAGCCATTGCTCTTACGTTACTACGGCGCGGGACGGGCAGCATCTTGTTCGGTCCGCCCGGCCACCAGCGTGGTCAGTTTGCTCACCACCTCGTCGTGGCGCGCCTCCGGGACGGTGACCCGCGTCGGCATGCCCCCCCCCAGGTTGAACAGCTTGACGAAATCGAAGCCCGATTCGAAGTCGGCGGCGATGGTCAGGGCGCCCGAATCGCGCACCACGGCCACCGGCGCCCGGGCCTGCCCCAGCAGCAGAAGCTCGGTCTTGTCGAACGGGGCCGACGCCGCCACGTCGACATAGGCCACGCCGCCCGTGATGCGAAAACGCTCTGACAGGCGCCGCGATTGATCCAGCAAGGGATCGATCTCGCGCGCGGCGCGTTCGATCTCCTCCCAGTACAAGGGCTCCTTGGTGCGCGCCACCAGGTATTGAACGATCCGATTCTTCAACGTCTCGTCGCGAAAGTGCGCACGCAGGGCCCGGTCAATGCGGCTGCCGATGTGGCTGGGCGTTCCGCGGCGGGTGTCGACGGCGCGGGCGTCGTCGTCGGCGCCCGGATATGGCTCGACGCCGCCCAGGACCCATTTGACGCCCGAATAGATGCCGTCCAGGTCCAGGTGTACCGCCAGCGTATCGACGGGGCCGGCGGCGAAGACGATCTCGGGCGTGATCATCTCGGGGCAGGCGCCGTGCTGGGCCTTGGTGGCCAGGACGAATCGTTTGTCTCCGGCGAAATCGACGTGCCGATCGTGGTCGTGGTGATCAACCCAGGCGGCCAGCCGGCTGCCCAGCCCCCGGATGAACGGCAGCGTCGTCTTCTCGAACGACGAGCCGCCCCCCTCGCTGGCAAAGGCCACGTCCAGCACCGCCACCCGCCCTTTGATCCGGTCGGCGGGCGGCAGCGTACGCGGCGTCAGATAGACGAAGGGCGGGATGGAGGGGGAACTCACCGCCCAAAGATACTCGAAGCGGGGGCTGTCGGCCCGCGCGGCGATTTCTGGCGCAGCGACGGAGCACGCTCATATCGAAATCGTCCATGCCTTTTGTCATTTTGCTCTTGGCCGTGGCGGCGGCGCCCAACCGAGATGACGAAAGGAAACGACGACGGGCGGTCTACGGCGGCGCGCAGAAGCCGTACTTGGCGCCGAGGGCCTTGCAGGTCTGACCCGCCGGACAGGTGGTCTTCCCCGGCGCACAGACCGTTCGACAGGAGGGGGCGGCACCAGCGACGCCGACGCAGGTGAACCCCGCCTTGCAGTCGGGATAGGTGTTGCACTTGGCGCCTTCGGTCCCGGCCTTGGGGTCCTCGCAGTCGCACAGAGTCTGCCCGCTGTTCACAACAAAGCAGGACAGCGCCGGAGCCGCGCAACCGGACTTGCCGATCGGATCGCAGACGTCGTGCGGAACGTCGCAGACGAAAAACGGCGTCGGCTGCCTGACGCCGGCGGTGGTGATCTCGATGTTGATGCGGCAAAGGACGTCATCCGGCACTTTGCATTGATCGTTGCCGGTGCACAGACGATAGCAACGGCTGAGCCCCCCGCACGATTCATTGAGGCAGGTGAGCCCGGGGGCGCAATCGTCGAACCCGGACGGAGATGACCGCTTGCACAACTGCCCCAGCGTCTTGGTTCCTGTGGGAACGCATTTGCTGACGCTGCCGGCTACGTTGCACCGTTGCCCGCAGCTGCAGCCGTTCTGGCAAACGGCGCTGCAGGCGCCCCCGTCCGTCGGCTGCTCGGAGCAAAGCGGCGTCGTCGGTGGACAGTTCACGTCCGTCGGGCCGCTGTCCGGCCGGTAACAACGACCGGTGGGCATGTGGCAGGTAAAGCCCTCCGGGCAGCGTCCGGTATCGGAGCAGTGCAGCCCGCCGTTGACGATGGTCGGGTTATAGCAGCCGCTCCACAGCAGGCCGGCCAGGCCGACCAGCGACAGGAGGCCGCAACTAAGAGTTCGATGAAAAAGTTTTTCCATGGGGGTCAACATTAAAGACAAAAGCCATAGACCTTGCTGCCGTTGATGGGTCTGCAGGTACCGGCGCCGTTACATGCGTCGGCCTGGCCCATCCCGCAGGCTGCGCGGCACCGTAGATCTCCTGTATTGCTGGCGTCAACACAAGCGAGACCGGGAAGGCAATCTTGTGCCGAATCGCAAGGCTGCGATTCGCGCTTGTCCCCGGCCGGACAGTCGCAAAAGAGGTTGTCCGCGCCGGTCGG
>JAXDMH010000656.1:0-9710 GCA_034666225.1 Myxococcales bacterium | reverse complement strand
CGCGCAGGGCGGCGATATCAAAGACCGGCAGGTTGCGCACCAGCCGATGCGTCGGCAGCACCAGCAACCCGGGATCCTCGGCCCGCGCCAGGAACATCGCCCCCCAGTCGGCCGCCGATCGTCCGGGCGGGCGGCCTTTCGGTCGCAGCTCGTCGCGCAGGTTCAACATCGTTTCATAACGGTGGTGGCCGTCGGCGATCAGAATCTGACGGTCGCGCAACCCGTCGGCCACGGCCTTGATGCGCGCGCGATCGGTCACCATCCACAGACGATGCTGGCAACCGTCAGAGGTCGTGGCCGCCAGCACCGGCGCGGTTGCCTCCACGGGCGACAGCGCCGCTTCGGTGGTGCCCTGCGGATCGCGATAAAGACCGAAGACCTGCGACAGCTGCGTGCGCGTGGCGCGCAGCAACTTGCGGCGATCTTCCTTGGGCCCCGACAGCGTCCGCTCGTGCGGCATCACTACGCGGTTTTCGAACGGCTCCAGTTTGACCAGGCCGATGAACCCTTTCCGGACGTACGGTCGTCCGCCCGCCGACGGCCAGGTGAACCGCTGTTCGTACCGGTACAGCGCCGGTTCGGGATCCTTGCGCAGGATCCCTTCGGCGATCCAGGCATCCAGCAGCCCGGTTGCGTGGGCATAACGATTGTCCCCCTCCCCGCGCGGCAGCTCCAGGCGCACCACGTTGTGGGGATGGCGTGCCTCCAGGTCCAACCGCTCCGCCTCTGTGATGACGTCGTAAGGAGGCGCCAGGATCCGCGCGGCATCGCCGATGCAATCCAGGTTGTAACGAAGTCCCGCAAACGGAGCGATCTCGGCCATTCGTCCTTCTCCTTGGTGCTGCTCTGGTGCTACTCGAGTTCGGTGTCGGCTATGGGTAAGACGCCCTTGCGCAGGATCTCCAGGCGGTTGCCCCGGACCCGAACGATCGTGCTGGGAGCACCGCCCGCCGTGGTGCCGCCGTGCAGAACGCGGCAGCGTCCCTCGAACACTTCTTCCACGGCTTCCGGTGTGGTGGCCGGCGCGCCGCCGCTCATGTTGGCGCTGGTGGCGGTGATGGGCCCGCCGAACGCGGCCACCAGCGCGCGCGCCGTCGGATGCGGCGATTCGCGCACGGCCACGAAGCCGTTGGCCACCAGCGGCGCCGGCAGCCCGCGTCGCGCCGGCAACACCAGCGTCAGCGGCCCCGGCCAGTACCGATCCATCAGACGCTTGGCCGCCGGCGGCACGCTCTTGCACAGGGCGCTCATCATTGAATCCAGCGAATCGCCGCCGACCAGCACGGACAGCGCCTTGTCGCCCCGCCCCTTGAGCAGGCGCAAGCGCGCCAGCGCCAGCTCGTCCAGCGCGTTGACCCCCAGGCCATAGAAGGTCTCCGTCGGGTAGGCGACGATCTCCCCCCGGCGCAGCGCCGCCGCGGCAAAAACGATCTCTTCGGGAAACGCATGCGCCAAGTGTTCACCGGCCGCGGGGCTTGGCCTCACCAAACTGCGTCTGCACCTCTTCGTCGGCCTCCAGCACCTGGCGGCGGCGCCGCTCGCGCTCGCCCGCCACGGCCTTGGCCAGTCTTGCGTCGCCCAGCGCGATGATCTGCGCCGCCAGCAACCCGGCATTCTCGGCGCCGCCCACAGCCACCGTCGCCACCGGCATACCGGGCGGCATCATCACCGTCGACAGCAGCGAATCAAAACCCGACAGCGCGCTGGACGCGATGGGCACGCCGATGACGGGACACACCGCGTGGGCCGCCACGACGCCCGCCAGGTGTGCCGCCCCGCCCGCGCCGCAGATGAAAACCTTGACCCCGTTGGCGGTCGCTTCGCGCACGAAGGCCACCGTGTGTTCCGGCGTGCGGTGCGCCGACAGCACGCGCACTTCCACGTTCAGTCCGAACGACTGCAGGATCTTCGCTGCCGGCCGCATCGTCTCCAGATCGGATTTCGAACCCATCATGATCGCGACGTCAATCATCGTTTTCCTCGCATCCCTATGTCCGTTCGTTGGTGCATACCCGAAAATGAAATCTTCTTGATGGCGCCGTAGACCCGCGCCCGCGCCTCTGTCAGGTCGGCGCCAGAGCCGGTGACCCCCAGGACCCGGCCGCCCGCGGTCAGCAGCTGGCCGTGATCGTCGCGGCGAGTCCCGGCATGGAAGGCCACCACGCCGTCGCCGCGACCGCCGCCGTCCCGGTCGCCGGGCACAGGCAGACCATCGATCACGTCGCCGCTGCGCACCTTGCCGGGATAGCCGGCCGCAGCCAGCACCACGCAGACGGCGGCGCCCGGACGCCAGCGTAACGTCCCGGCCGGCAGTTGCCCGTTCGCAGCGCCCAAAAGCCACGGATAAAGATCGTCGTCGAGGCGCATCAGCACCGACTGCGTCTCTGGATCGCCGAAGCGACAGTTCCATTCGATGACCATCGGCCCGCGCTGCGGCGTCAGCATCAGGCCGCCGTACAGCAGCCCCTGAAACGGCCGGCCAGCAGCGGCCAGTGCCCTGACCGTGGGCAGAAAGATCGTTTCGACGATGCGCGCCGCCAGGACGTCGTCGACCAGCGGCGACGGCGAATACGTCCCCATGCCGCCGGTGTTGGGCCCGGCATCGCCGTCGCCCACCGCCTTGTGGTCCTCTGACGAGGCCAGCAGCTGCAGGCGTTCGCCGTCGCACAGGGCCATCATCGAGACCTCGCGTCCGGTCAGGCGCTCTTCGATCACCACGCGCGCCCCGGCGTCGCCGAAGGCGCGATCGGCCATCAGGTGGCGGACGGCAGCCTTGGCTTCGGCGGCGCTGCCGGCCACCACCACGCCCTTGCCGGCGCAGAGGCCGTCGGCCTTGACCACCACGGCCCCGGGCTGCTGATCGATGAACGCCTCGGCCGCCGCGGCGTCGTCGAAGACGCCGAAAGTGGCGGTGGGAACGCCGGCGCCCGCCATCAGATGTTTGGCGTACGCTTTCGATCCTTCGATCTCGGCCGCCGCGCGCGACGGGCCAAAGAACGCCACGCCGGCGGCGCGCATGGCATCGCCCAGGCCGGCCACCAGCGCCGACTCGGGTCCGCACACCACCAGGTCGATCCCCTCGCTGACCGCCAGCGCCGTCAATTCAGCCACCGCCTCGGCGCTGATGGGCAGGCAGGTGACCTTGTCGATCTCGGCGATGCCCGGATTGCCGGGCGTCACCACGATGCGACCGACCAGCGTGCTTTGCGCCAGCTTCCAGGCGAGAGCGTGCTCGCGCCCGCCGCCACCGACAAGGAGAACGCTCGCGGGTCTGGTCGTTGCCGCGGCCATGGGTGATTAGTGCTTGAAATGCCTCTCGCCGGTCAATACCACGGCCATTCCCTGTTCGTCCGCGGCGGCCAGCACCTCGTCATCGCGCACCGAACCGCCCGGCTGGATCACGGCCGTGACGCCGGCCTTGGCCGCTTCGTCGACGCCGTCGCGAAACGGGAAGAACGCGTCGGAGGCCAGGACCGCGCCCTTCAGCGGCGCGCGCGCCTTGGCGATGGCGATGCGCACCGAATCGACGCGCGACATCTGCCCGGCGCCGATGCCCAGCGTGCGCCCTCCCCCGGCAAAGACGATGGCGTTCGACTTGACGTGCTTGGCGACGCGCCAGGCGAAATCCAGATCCGCCAGCTCGGCGGCGGTGGGCGCCCGCTTGGACGCCACCTTGCCTGCGGCGGCCGCCGAGGTGGTGGTGTCGCGCGTCTGCACCAGAAACCCGCCGGCGATGCTGCGCAGATCCAGGCCGGGCGTGGCGTCGCCGCGAAAATCGAAGGCCAGCAGGCGAAGGTTCTTCTTGGCCGCCAGCGTGGTCAGCGCCTCGGGCGCAAAGCCGGGGGCGATCACGCACTCCAGGAACGTCTCGGCCAGCTCGCGCCCCAGCGCCGCGTCGACGGGACGATTGACCGCCACGATGCCGCCGAAGGCCGACACCGGATCGGTCTCGCGCGCCAGCCGATAGGCCGCCGCCACGCCCTCCTCGCTGACCGCCACGCCGCACGGGTTGGTGTGCTTGATGATCGCGGCGGCCGGCGCGGTGAACTCGGCGCAAAGGCGCATGGCCGCGTCCAGATCCAGCAGGTTGTTGTAGCTCAGCTCCTTGCCTTGCAAGATCTCGGCGCGCGCCAGCGACGGCCCGACCGCATCATTCAACGCATAGAACGCCGCCTTCTGCTGCGGGTTCTCGCCATAGCGCAGGGCGCGCACCAGCGACGCCGACAGGTTCAAGGTGTCCGAAAAATCAGCGGGCGGTGACTCTGGCGACGCCAGCCGCCCCAGGTGCGTGGCGATGGCGCCGTCATACGCGGCGGTGTGCGCGAAGGCCTTGCGGGCCAGGTCATAGCGAAGGCCATCCGACACCTCGCCCCCTGCGCGAATCTGCTCCAGCACGCGCGCGTAATCGGCCGGCTCGACCACCACCGTGACCCGTTCGTGATTCTTCGCCGCCGACCGGATCATGGCCGGGCCACCGATGTCGATGTTCTCGATGACCTCGTCGAAGGGCGCGCCGCGGGCCACGGTCTCGCGGAACGGGTACAGGTTGACCACCACCAGATCGATGGGGACGATCCCGGCCTGCTGCATCTGCTGGCGGTGCTCGGCCGTGGGTCGGCCCAGGATGCCGCCGTGGACCCGCGGGTGCAGCGTCTTGACCCGACCGTCCAGGATCTCCGGCGCGCCGGTGAACTCGCTGACCTCGCGCACCGGAACGCCACCTTCCAGCAGCGCCTTGGCCGTCCCGCCGGTGGACAGGATCTCCACCCCTTCTTTCAACAAGCCGCGCGCGAAATCCAGCAGCCCCGCCTTGTTCGAAACCGAGATGAGCGCCCGTGCGATTCGTGCCACGCGCGAGTTCTATCATTGTCCGCGGCGCCGAGAAGCGGAAACGTGAAGGCCGGTGGCGGCCCCCGGCGTCAGGCTTCCAGGCCAGCGCGTCGACGCAGATCGGCGACTTCCACGCGCGACAGATCGCGCCAGCCGCCCATGGGCAATCCCTCGAACGAAAGCCCACCCAGGCGGACCCGCGAGATCTTCAACAGCGTGTGGCGAACCAGCTCGCCGGCGGCCTTCAGGGCGCGCGGTCGGGTCTCGTCGATCACCATCTCCAGCCACATGTTCTTGTCGGTGGTGGCCAGCGCGTCAATCGATTGCGGTCGCACGGGCTTGCCTTCCCAGCGCCAGCCGCGCAGAAGGCGGGTGATCTCCTCGTCGTTCAGCTTGCCTTGCATCTTGAGGTGGTAGGTCATGGGGATGCCGCGGCCGGCCTTCGGCTTGGCCACCCGCTCGGCCAGCTCGCCGTCGTTGGTCAGCAGCACCAGGCCCTCCGCGGGAAAATCCAGGGGCGCCACCACCTGCAGCCCCGGCTCGGCGTCGCGCAGGTAACGGGCCAGCGTCGGGCGATCGCCGGTCACCTTCAACGTCGCCAGGCAGGCGCGCGGTTTCAGCATCAGCCGGTAGATGGGCCGGTCCGGGAAGACGCGACGTCCGTCGACCTCGACCTTGTCGTCGCGCAGGTTGACCTGCGTCCCCGGCGTCGTCACCGCCACGCCGTTGACCCGCACTGAACCGGACGCGATCAACTGTTCAGCGGACCGGCGTGAGGCCACGCCCGCCTGAGCCAGAAATCTTTGCAACCTCATGTCAGGCCTCGGGCGTTTCCGGTGTCGGCGCGACGCCCGGCGACGCCTCGGTCTCGCGCACCTTGGCGGCCTCGGCCGCCGCGGCGGTGGCGTTGTCCAGCTCGGCCAGCAGATCGTCTTCCTCGTCGGGATCGGGGGGCGGCAGCTCTGTGGGCGGCGGCATCGCCGTGCGCGCCCCGGCGGCGGCGGTTGACTCAGCTGTCTCACCTTGGGGCAGGGGCGCCTCGGCGTCGACCTTGGCCATCTCGGCGGCGCCCAGCTCGTGGAATTCCCGCAGCGTGGGCAGCTCCGTCAGATCGTGCAGGCTGAACGTGCGCAAGAACTCGGAGGTGGTGCCGTAGAGAATGGGCCGCCCCACGTCCTCTTTCTTGCCGATCATGCGCACCAGGCCGCGATCCAGCAGCGTCTTTAACACCGGGCCACAATCGACGCCGCGAATCTCGTCGATCTCCGGGCGGGTGATCGGCTGGCGATAGGCGACGATGGCCAGCGTTTCCAGCATGGCCCGCGACAGACGCGCCGGGCGGCCAGCCAGCAGCTTGCCGACCCAGTGGCCGTTTTCGGGGTGGGTGCGAAATTGCCAGCCGCCCGCCACGCCCAGCAGTTGAATGCCGGTGTCTTGATGCCGGGCCTTCAGCGCCTCCAGCGCCGCGGTGATCTTCTTTGCGTCGCGCTCACTGACCAGCCGTTTCAGGTCGCCCAGGCCCAGCGGCTTGTCCGACGCAAAGATCAAGCTCTCGATGATGTTCTCCAGGCGCAACGCCGAATCGACGGGCGGGGCTTCTTTTTCCTCTCCCTCCGCCTCGGCCGACTTGGCGGCCAGGGCAGCCAGCTCGTCCACCCCGGACACCGCCGTCGGTCCATCCCACGACTCGTCCGAAGTGTGCGAAGGGTGGGCCGCGTCGATCGGCACGGGAATGAGGTCGGGCGGGATCTCCTGCGTGGTTTCGGCGGCGGTGCTGATGGTGACGTCGCTGCCGGCGTCCACTGCCGCTTCGACCACGCCGTCCGCCGGTGCCGACGCTGACGACTGCGCTTCCGCGACGACCGGCGCCTCGTTGACCTCGGTGATTTCTTCAGGCCCGTCACCAATCGCGTCGTTTGCGGGGCCGGCCTGGGAGGACGGGGAAGCCGCGCCGCTCTTCTTCTTACGTTTCTTCATTCTTTTCCTCTGTCTGCACGTCGATCGGCGGCTCGGCGGGCGGGTCAGCCTGCGCCTCGGCGGGCGGCTCGGCTGGCATCGTCTCGGCGTCTGCCCCTGCTTCCATCGTCTCGGCGTCCGCCGCTGCCGCCGGCTCGTCGTCGCCTTCGGAGGCCGAGGTCACCTCGACCCGGCGGGCCTCCGCCAGCGCCGCGCCCTGGACCGCGGCGATGAACAGCGTCTCGCTGTCGGGCGAGGCCAGCACACGGATCACCTTCAGGCGGGCCAGCTCCAGAATGGCCAGCAACGTCACCACCACCTGGTTGCGCAGCTCCACCTCCGGCAACGACAGATCAAAGCAAGCGTCGAATCGAAACGATCCGCCGCCGGTCTCGATGCGATCGATCAGCTGATTGATGCACTCGCTGATCGAGACGCGATCCACGACCACGTCGTGGGTCAGCTTTGTTCCGGCCTTTTCCAGCAGCTTGCCGAACGATTCGATCAGCTTCCAGACCGAGTGTTCGGCCAGCGGGCTCTGCCCATCGTCGTTCTCGATCTCGGCGCCGCGGCCAAAGACGTTGCGCCCTTCGATGGGCCGCCCGCCCAGCTTCTCGGCGGCGTCCTTGTACTTCTGGTACTGCAACAGCCGGCGGATGAGTTCTTCGCGAGGGTCCAGGACCTCGCCCTCCTCCTCGCTGATCACCTCCAGCGGCTCGGGCGAAGGGACCAGCTCGCGCGATTTCAGGTAGGCCAGCGTGGCGGCCATGACCAGATAGTCGGCGGCGACGTCCACCGGCATCGTCTCCATCACCTCCAAGTACTCCAGATACTTCTCGGTGATGAAGGCGATGGGGATGTTGACGATGTCGATCTCGTGCGTCTTGCACAGGTGCAGCAGCAGATCCAGCGGCCCTTCGAACTCGGGCAGGGCGACGCGATAGGGGGCGTTCCCCGCGTCGGCATTCATCCGGTGACGAGCCTCATCAGCGCACCGACCCACGCGCCGATCAGTCGATCGGCCGGGCGCATGACGATCCGGAGTCCCCCCGACAGCAGCAAGATGAAGAACAAAATAGTACCGTAACGCCGCAGAAACTGCGGGATGAACTGCAGCCGCTGAGGCAGCACGGCGGCCACCAGCGCGCTGCCGTCAAGGGGCGGCACCGGCAACAGGTTGAAGAACATCAGGCGCAGGTTCAGCACCAGCAGGTAATCGACCGCCGTCGTGGCCATGGCGGGCGTCAGCACGCCCGCGCGTCCGGTGCCCAGCAACACCAGAGACACCACCACCGCCAGCACCAGATTCATCGCCGGTCCCATCAGCGAAACCAGCAGGTCGCCCACGCGCGGGGACAGGCGTTTGGTGTACTTGGTCGGGTTGGTCATCACCGGCTTGCCCCAGGCCAGCAGGGGAAATCCCCCCGGCGCCAGGGCCGCCACCAGCGGCATGATGATGGTCCCGAACGGATCGATGTGCGCCAGCGGAGACAGGGTCAACCGCCCTTGCGAACGCGGCAGATCGTCACCCAGCTTGTTCGCCATCCAGGCGTGGCCGAACTCGTGCACGGTCACCGAGATGATGAACGCGATCAGCGACAAGATCGCCGTGGTTAACTGACTGGCTGTCAAATCCATAAAGAACCAAAGGCCGCGATGCGTGAACGCGCTCGCCGCCCGCTCTCGTATACCCGACGAGATCGCGCCTGGTCAAACGTCAAACCGTCAGGCTCTAGGATGGAATTTGTCGTACACGGCGCGCAGGTGGCTGCGGGACAGGTGGGTATAGATCTCGGTCGTGCCGATGTCGGCGTGGCCCAGCATGGCCTGAACGGCCCGCAGGTCGGCGCCCCGTTCCACCAGGTGGGTGGCAAAGGAATGCCGCAGCTTGTGCGGCGAGATCCGCTTGCGAATGCCGGCGCCGCGCGCGTACCCGCCCAGCAGCTTCCAGAACCCCTGCCGGGTCATGGGCCGGCCAAAGTGGGTGAGAAAGACCGCGTCCAGCGTCCGCCCGCCGGTGAAGATGCCGCGCGCCGTCTCGACGTAACTGCGCAGCCCGGCCAGGGCCACCTCGCCGACCGGGACCAGCCGCTCCTTGCGCCCCTTGCCGAACGTCATCAGGTAACCGGCGTCAAAGTTGATGTCGCGCAGCCGCAGCTTGACCAGCTCCGACACGCGCAGCCCGGTCGCATACAGCGTCTCCAGCATGGCGGCGTCGCGGGCGCCGCGCGGCGTGGCCTTGTTGGGCGACGCCAGCAGCTGATCGACCTCCTCGACAGTCAGAAAATCGGGCAGCTTGCGGCCAAACCGGGGCAGGTCGACGTCCTCGGTGGGGTTCACCGCGCAGATCGATTCGGCCTTGAGGAACTTGAACATCTGGCGCATGGCGATCAGGCGGCGCGCCTGCGATCGGGCCGACAGCTTCTGCTCGGTCAGGCGGGCCAGGTAGTCGAGGACGTCGATGCCGCGCACCGCCCGGGCCTGCGTGGTCTTCCGGGCGACCAAGAAACCGGCAAAGTCGGTCAGGTCGCGACCGTAGGCGGCCACCGTGGCCGGCGTCAGCTCGCGCTCGACGCGAATGTGGTCAAGGAACTGCTGAATGGCGGCATCCAGCGTCAGTTGCTTCACCCGGCGATCGTGAGGCGAAATCAGCGGCGGCGCAAGATTCCGCCTCCCATGGCCGACGTCAGCCTGCTTCTTTTTCGAAAAACAGCGCCGCGACGCGCTCCGGCCAGTCGGCGGCGCGGTTGGTCTCCCGGTCGACATAGGCGACAGTCATGAGGCAACGGGAGACGTCCTTTCCCACGCCATCGACCATTGCACACTCGATGATGGCGTCCGTTCCGCGGAATTCCCGCACGAGCGAACGGATGGTGATCTCCTGATCGCCACGCGCCGGTCGGATGAAGTCGACCTCGAGGCGC
>JAXDMH010000655.1:0-7895 GCA_034666225.1 Myxococcales bacterium | reverse complement strand
GGCGGCGGAAAAGACGCGCACGCGGATGGGCCGCCTGGCCCCGACGGCTTCCCCGCCTGTCACGTCATGTTGATCCCTCAATCGCCGGCGTCGTTCGACGGCCTGGTCGCCAGTCCTGCCGCCAGGCTGCGCGTCCGCGGGCAAGTCACCGGCCTTCCCGCCGCCAGCTATACGTGGACCTGGAGCGTCCTGTTCGCCGACGGCAGCCCCGTCGATTACACGCAGCCCATCGCCATCGATCCCGGTCTGATCGAGTTCTCTCTGGCCGCGGCCGGCAGCTACACCATCGCGGTCTCGCTGGCTGGCAGCCCGATGTTCTGTGGCGGCGAGCAGACCGTGGTGGTGACGCCCGCCGGGGCCAAGCTGGCCTCGTTCCGTTTCCACATCGCGCCGCCCGCCGGCGGCGATCCCGTTCAGGAACAGGAGATCCAGATCGTGGGCGGGACCCCCACCGGCGGAAACAAGATCGCGCTGGCGGCGGGAACCCTGGTCCCGTTCCAGCTGCGCGGTGCCGGTGGAAAGGGGATCCCCGGCTATGTCAGCGTCAGTGATGCCGCCAGCCGCGTGGTCGCCGAAGCGCGCGTGGGCAGCGATGGCGCGCCGGCGCCGGTGCGCCTTCCCAGCGGAACCTACGATGTCCTGATAGTGCCCGACGGCGACAATTTTGCGCCGACGCTGCTGATCGCGAAAAGCCCGGCCCAGCTGGCCGCGCTGATGCCGCTGACCGCAGACAGCGGCGTCGTTGTGCAGGGCCAGGTCACCGACGCCAGCGGGCCAGTGTCGGGCGCCCGGGTGGTGTTGCGCGCGGGCGCGTTGCCGTCGACCGCAGGTATGACGGACCCAACCGGCGGCTTCGTGCTGCACGCTGCCCCTGGCACCTACGGCATGACAGTCACCCGCGCCGACCAGGCCAACAACCGATCAATGGAGGTGATCGTGCCCGCGGTGCCCGGGATCCTGGTCAATGCCGCGGCGCCGACGCCGTCGCTGGATGTCCAGATGGCCGCTGTCGGTACCACCGATCTCTCGCTGACCGTGCTGGCCAGCGACGGCGGCAGCGTCCCGACCGGCACGCGCATGGTGGTGACCTCCCAGGCGCCGCTGGCCGGGCTGGCGACACTGACGATGGGCACCGAGCAACGGGTCGCAAACATGCGGGTGCGGGCCGAGCTATCTCCCAAGACCGATGGCAGCGTCTTGATCCCTGCACTGCCCCGCGGCCATTACAGCGCCACCGTGCTGCCCGGCAGCGCCACCGGACCAGACGCCATCACCACCGTCACCGAGCTCGATCTCACCATCGATGACGGCGTGGCCCCGACGATCTCGTTGCTGCGAAAGGTTCGGCTCAGCGGCAAGCTGTTGCCCGACCCGCTGGCCGGCGACACTCCGGTGACCGCCATCGATCTGGTGGGCGACTTTCCTGTGGCCATTCCCGGCACTGCCGATTCCCGCGGCGCCTGGTCGCTGCTGGTCAACCCTGCTCGCCAGTACACGCTGCGCGCCCAGCCGCAACCGGGACGCATGCTGGCCCGATCAATCTTCGGGCCGGTGGCCGTGCAGGGGGCCGATCTCGCGGTGGCTGATCAACGCATGCCCACGGCGCTGCTGCACAGTGGAACGCTGGTCGATCACGTCCTGCAGGGCCTGGGTGGAGCGTCGATCCAGGTCTATTGCCTGATGGGCGCCGCGGGATGCGCGGATCCCGAAACCCCGATCGCCGAGACAGTCACCTGGAGTGACGGCCATTTCGATCTCCTCTTGCCTGATCCCGGCGTGAACTGACATCGACGTCGCGCCCTGATCGGACGGATGTGGTCTCTAGCGCCAGGGCGACTCGAGTTGTTCACGTGGTAAGTCTTAGAAGGCGCTTTCGCGTCTCCACCTCCGCCAGACCAGAGCGGGGCCGGCAAGTGTTCCGACGAATCCACCCAAGTAGATCATGCCAAAGAAGTTGAAGGCATCGTTGTGCGAGCTTCCCGTCCCGGTCAACTTGAACACTATCAAGCACATCACAGCGCCGGCGATCGCTCCGAGGGCCGCTCCGACTGGCGCCGCGGCGATCAAGGTCAGCCAATCGAGTTTGCTCAAGTTCCTCATTTGTCCGTCCAACGTTTAGCCGATAGCCTGCGGGACGCGAAGCGGCCCGTCAGGTTCATCGGCAGGTTAGGCGACCGGCTCAAAAGAGACCGAGGATCTTCTTCTTGTAGAAGGGTTTGGTCCTCCGGAGATAGTCGCTGACACCAGACTTATCGATCTGCATCAAGTCGACAAGTTCATCTGGTCGGCACACGCCTCCGAGAACGATTCCCGCCTCGCCTGCGATTTCTTTCCATGGTCCAGTCGTATCGACGCCGATCAGAGTATGTGGAGGATCGCCCGTCGCGGGATTCGAGAAATGAGCAAGGTAGGCAGCGCGGACGTCGCCACGGCGACGAAAGTACTTGGCCAGGGCGTCGGTGACGTGGGTTGGATACTCTGCCGGCTGCCCGAGGAATACCTCCTCCGGTTGTGTCGTAACTCTTGAAGATTGAGGAGCGAAAATAGACCCGTCGAGAAGGGCCGCAATTTCTGCTGGCGCGAACTGTTTCCCGAAATCAGAAGCAGGGTTCAGGAGGACGGCCGAGCCTTTGATGACTGGCAGGAAGTCGCTGCATCGCATGGCCAGGTAGCGCGATTCCCGTTGCACGAATTTTTGAAGCCTCGTGATGGAACTGAACACTGGAAGATGCGGCGCTCCTTCGAAATCGATCGACCGGAGCTTCAACTCCGTGTCTTGCGCGAGAACGACGCTGCCTTCTGGCTGCAACCCCGGACGTTCGTCGATGAGATAGATCTGCGCGGAGAGAAATGCTCGATAGAAATCGGGGCGCCTGGCCGGATCCGTCGCTGCGGCGACCAATGCCTTCTCCAAGGGATTCTCCGGCTTCGAATCGACTCCTGTCATGTCCGTCAAACGATCGTGGCATTAACCTGCGGCGCGAAGCGCCGGCAGGTTCAACGCCTGTATGGACGGCGTCGAACTGTCGAATGTTAAACGCTTGTCTTCGCAGACTTCACATCTTCCATTTTTTGCGCAAACTCTCGGCGGCCTTCGACCTCCACCAACTCCCGAAAGAAGGACAGCGCTTCATCGTAAGAGCGGAACAACGACTCCCGGCGAGAACTGCTGGCGGACGCTGTCGAGCATTTCGATATCTCCCTGCGAGAGGAATGGGCGGAGAATTTCGATTTGGGCGTCCCAGATGGGGCGTGAGGTGCGAATCTTCCGGCCGGCGTGTACATTTCCGCTTCGAAGGACCCGTGCCGAAAGCGGCGGTCGCACGAGAGAGGCGAACTATGCGAAGTCGAAACGTTGATGAAACGTCGGCGAAAAGAGAAGTTTTTGATATCGCCAAGGGCTCGGCTCCAAGGCTTCTCACGCGAGATTCTTTGGTCTAGTGTCTGCGCCGTAAGGGTGAGTCGAAAGGTTCGACCGTTTACCCCCCGTTATGGGTGAGTCAAAAGGCCCGTCCACTAACCCACCCTGGGAGGATCCGATGCGATCAAGCGTTCATCCAAGTGTCTGGTTTCTGGTTGCCGCGGCAGCCATTGTTGGCGTCACGGGCTGTAGCAGCTCGTCCAGTGGCAACACGGTTCCCGGGACGTCCACCGGCGGCAAGGGCGGCAGCTCTGCGGGCACGGGAGGTTCCAGCGGCTCAGGGGGCAGCCCAACCGGTGGCAGCGGCGGCTCAGCGCCCGGTGGCACGGGCGGGACGCCAGCGCCGACGGATGGCAGCGTTCCCGTCGACACGGGCGCGTCCGACACGGCGTCTTCCGACACGACGCCCCCGGCCGGTGGCGATTGGATGGGCTATGCGGGGGTCAAGGACCAAACCGTGGTTCTCCCCACCCCGGGCTGCGGAAAAACCCCCACGGATCTCACGCCGGGCATGTGGCTGCCCTTCATGATCACGGGCATCCCGACGCCTCCGGGACAGCGAGACAATCCGGGAACCGGCACGCGGAAGTATTTCGCCAGGCTGCCGCCCAACTACAAGCCCGACACGAAGTACAAGGTTCTCATCGCGGCGTCGTCTTGCACGGGTGGCAACCAAGAACTGGCGGCGATGGGGGACGTTGGCGAGGTCACCGATGCCACGGGCGGCGCCATCTTGATTTCTCCGGTGGTCGAGCCGGGCGTCTGGGATCCAGACCAGTGCTACGACGACAAGGATCCCAATTCAATCGAGCACCCGTTCTTCGAGAGATTCCTCGCCGAGGTCGGCTCCAAGGCCTGCTTCGACAAGAACAAGGTCTTCGTGGAAGGGCACAGCAGCGGCGGTTGGTACTCGAACATGATCGGCTGGGTTCACACCACCGATTCCGTTCGAGCGATCTCCTCCAATGGTGGCGGGCTTCCGGACGACAGCGCGGAGCGGCCGCCCCTGAACGGCAAACCCATGGCTGGTCTGTGGATCCACCCGCAGGGCGATACCGAGCAGCCGCTGGCGGCAAGAAGGTCCGTCAGCCGGGCCCTGGTCGTCAACAAATGCATGGGCGCCGGGACGGATCCCACCAACGAGATGGTGTACACGACAGCGCCGTCGACAGACTGGGCCATGGGCGGAGCCGTGAACTGCAAGAAGTACATGTGCCCTGACGCTTTCCCGGTCATCTTCTGCACGCCGCCGGGGACGCACCAGAACCTCAGCTGGCACGCCGACGCAGCCTGGGCGATGTTCAACGCCCTCCCGTAGGCGTCGAGCGGACACTCCAAAGCAGAGCGGCGGGCGGGGAGAAACGGGCGGCAGCGCCCCTTTTCCCTACGTGAAATGCGCGGCGCTCTGCTGTTATTCGCCACGCCTCAGGACATCCACCCTTTCACACAGTCACAAGCGTTCCAGCGAGCGCGGCCCCCGCCCACCTCGCTGACGTGGAGAGCTTACCGAATGAGCCAGTTGCTGCGATGGATCCCCCCCATTCCTTCCGTATTGATCGCCGTCGTTCTGACCGGTGCGAATGCCCACGCAGCCGACGCGCCTGACCCCCCGGCAGTCGGCGTAGCCATTGAACAAGGCCCGCCGCCGTCTGGCACTCCGCCGTCTGGCACCGAGACCGGCGGCGAGCACTGGAAGATGCGCATCGATGGCTTCGTGGAGCTGGATGCGATGCACGATTCCACGCAGAGCTTCCTCGAGGCCTCTGCCAACACGCCCATCATGCCGCGAGGGACTTACGCGGGCGACAACGGCCGCACCCAGTTCACCGGGAAGAACAGCCGCATCGGCCTGACGGTGGAGGCACCTCGCTATCACTCGATCGAGACCACTGGGCAGCTCAGCTTCGACTTATTCGGTCTGCAGCCCACCGACGCCACGGAAAATGACTTCAGCGTCATCGGCACGATGCGCCTGCGCAAAGCCTACCTGCTGCTGCGCACGCCGATCGTCGATATCCTGGTCGGGCAATACCCCGATCTGTTTGGCTGGGGAGATGCAGGTTTTTACCCGGGCACCGTCGCTTTTCTGGGAGCCGTCGGCGAGGTCTATCACCGGGATCCGCAGCTTCGTATCAGCAAGACCGTGGGCCACACCTTCGGCGTCGAGATCGCGGCGGCCGCCGTTCGCCCCGCCCAGCGGGACGCCGAAGTGCCCGACATTGAAGGCGGCATTCGACTCTTTTACCAAGGGTGGCGAGGCCGCGCCGTCCAGGGCAACGATCGGCCCGGGTTGGTTCCCTTGTCACTGGGGATCTCGGGGTTGTGGCGGCATTTCGCCGTCAAGGAATACCTGGAGCTTCCGCGCGCGGCCAGGAAGACGACGGGCTGGGGCGTCGCCATCAACGCCCTGCTACCGATCATACCGGCCAGGAACGATGACGACTTCAGCAACCGCCTGACGCTGACCGCGGAATTTTCCATCGGAACGGGCGTGGCCGATCGCTATTCCTCCCTGACAGGTGGGAGCGAGTTTCCGGCCCTGCCGAATCCCAAGGGGCTTGTCATTCCGCCGCTCTTTATCCCCAACGTCGACAGCGGCCTGGTCACTTACGATGCCGACGAGAGACTGAGAACCATCGACTGGCGGGGCCTGGTCATCGGGGCTCAATACTATCTCCCCATCCCGGTCGTTCGGGTGTGGGTCACCGGACTTTACGCGCGCGTTGATTCCCGCAATCTGAAGGAGTTGACGCCCCTGACCAACCAGGGTGGCATTTTCACGAAGGCCGAGTACAAAGACGTGAGCTTGTTTGTCGGCGTCACGCCCAGTGTGCAAGTCGGCCTCTCGTGCCAGGTCACCGACCAGCAGCGGGGCAACGGGACCAGTCCCCAAAATACCCGCGTGCATGTTGCCACCAACCTCTTTTTCTAGGTCGTCGCGATGCTGAACCTCTACCGAAAACTGAACCTCCGCTCGATCTCGAAGGCCCGCGCGGCGCTGTCGCTGTCGCTGTCGCTGGCGGTGTCGCTGTTCTGCGTGGGATGTGCCAAGGGCCCCGTCTGCAAGGAGCTGGCGAGCTGCGGCGGTGACCCGATGGACAAATGGGCCCAGCTTCCTCGTGGGGACGAAACGCCGGGGACGTACTGCCAGGAGGTCGTGCATGCGCCTCCGATCGAATCCACCTTGCGCGGCCAGCTGGGTCCCGTGGCCCGGCAGCGCCTTCCCGAGCAAACGACTTTGGATTGGTGTTCAGAGTTGGTCATCACCGGCGATCAGAAAGAGGCGATCAAGAACCACAATTACTGGTGGGAAGATCTCCCTTACCTGAACGGATTCCTCGAGTACCTGCCCAATGGAACCTATATGGTCGGCCTGACCCGCAAGGGCTTCGTCGACCGGTGGTATTCGCAGACCTGTCTCAGGAAGTACGGCTTCGTCGGCAACTGTCAGGATTTCAAGGCCGCCTTCGAAAGAGCCAACCAGGGCGCCGGCGAATACAACACCTTCGAGTGCAACGAAAACGCGCAGCGGGGCGGTTGTGACTGCAGTTTCCAGATCTTCGAAGTGAACAAGCTCTTCGGTACCTACGCCATCGACGGCAGCACCATCACCCATTACTCAGCGTCCCCCGTCGATCACGCCTCCCAGGTTTCGATCTGCGTGCAAGACGACAAGATCAAGCTCAGCGGCCAGGACAACAGCTTTCTCTGGGACCGCTCCGGCCTTCGAACCATGGAAATGGTGCGGATGAATTGCAACGACGGGGTGATGGGCCCGGGCGAGCTGGGTGTCGACTGTGGATTGGGCTGCCCAAATCCTTGCCCGGCCCCGGCTCCCTGAGAAAGGGCCCGCGCTGCTTATCTTCCGCCCTCATGAGTTCGTCCAAAAACTCCGAGCCAAGTCCCTCACGCTGGTTTTCTACCAGTCGAAAGCCGCACGGACATCCGCCTCGGCCTCTGGGCTACCAATACGCTGACGGAGTTCATCCGATGAAAGACCAACCGGACCCTCCTTCTCCAGGGCGTCTAGACGCTTGTCGAGTTCCTGCTCCTGCTCAGCCGTCAGCGGCAGGGAATCGCGCTCTTCTTCGCTGAGGCTCTCCCAAAGCTGCTCGATGAGATCCAACCGCTCGTCGCGAGAAAGTTGGCGGACATCAATCGCCCTTCCCACTCGCAGGAGTATCCCACATCCGCGTTTGCCCGCCGATACGCACGAGTTTGGCTAACGATCGTGGCGATAACCCGCGGGCCTAAGGCCCGGCGGGTCCCATCCTGATGCCATCGACTTCGCCGAGGGCAAGGACTTCGCCAGGCCATGAGGGCGATATATGAGGATTCGAGCGCGAGGCGCAAGGTGTCTCGCGCCGTCGGGCGCGAGGCGCGGACTCACGCCGCGGTCCGGCCGACCCGGGCCAGCCTCTCGACGTCGGCGAGATAGTCCGTGTAGCTCATGCGGAGGTCGTAGGTGGTCTTC
>JAXDMH010000654.1:0-6273 GCA_034666225.1 Myxococcales bacterium | reverse complement strand
CCCTGGCCGCCAGCCACGGCCACGACACCAGCGTCGCCACCGCCTGGGCCAGACCGGCGCCCTCGATCAGGCTGACGCTGGCGTCGTTGTTGGTGTGGCGCGGTCCCCACAGCGGGCCGATCAGGCGCGCGCTCCAGGACCAGCGCGGAGAAACTGTTCCTTCCAGCGTCAACTGCGGGCCCAGCGACGAACCAAAACCGGCGTTGCGCAAGGCCGCCACCGAACCGATGGCCAGCGCCCAGCGCGGCGGCGGTCGGGGCGGTTCGTTGCCGTGCGCGACGACGGTGTCGGCCGGCGACGCGGCCGGCGGTGACGCTGGTGGCGGCGAAGGTTGCGTCGGCTGGGCCAGCGCCGACGTCAGCAGGTCGACCGCGCGCGCCGCCAGAATCGTCGGCACATCGGGCGTCCGGCGCAGCGAGACCGCCTCGAACAGCGACGGCGCGCCGTCTTGCCCCGCCACCCAGACCCGCACCACCGACGTCTCGCCACGCGACAGGAAGGCGACGCAAGCGTCGGCGTGCGTTTTTGCCAGCAGGTCCCGCGCCTCGCCCAGCGGCAGATCGTCCTCGGTCTGGGCGTCCTGTTGCTGGACGGAAAATCCGTGCACGCGCAGCTCGCCGCCCACGCGATGAAAGATCTCGTCGATGAAGGGATCGCGGGGGAGCGGCCGCAGCACGACCACGGACGTCGCAGCCCAGGCTGCGCTGGCCACCGCCAGCGAGACGATGACGGCGCCGGCACCGGCGATGAGTTTGGGGGAGAGCGATGTCATCAGACCGACCGAGGCAACAGAGCGACTGGCAACCTTTATCACTCCCCGCGAGCGGCGGCAGCGTTGCTTTGAAGCCTAGTGGCGGGAACGGCCTTCGGACGGCGAGCCGTGCGCGGCGACGCGCGTTCTTCCCGACGCCGCCTCGACGGCAAATTCGCCGGTGGGCGATTCGCCGAGATACGTCGCGTACCAGTGTTCGGCTTCGGCCCATTTTCGGTCGGCCTCGCAGGTGCGCCCCAGCAGATAGGCGGCGGCGCGGCCCTCTCCCGTTCCGGCGAAACGGCGGCGGAGGGCGCGGAAGGCGTCGCCGGCCAGCGCCGGCCGATTTGCATAGCGGGCGGCGTCTCCCAGCGCGCGCAGATCTTCGGCGGAGCAGCGCGCTTCGCAGGCGTGGGCGGGTCGGCTGCGAGCGTCGGCGATCACCCGGTCGAACTGCCCTTTGCGCACCAGCTCGCCCCAGTTGGCGCCGGCCTCGTGTCGCAACGTCGACGCCGGGGCGGGCGCCAGCGCGGGCGCGGATGTCGGCGGAGGGGCCAGCCCGGGCGCCACTGCGGGCGCCGTCGCCGTCGGTGCCGGCGCGGCGCTGACGTCGCTGACGGTGACACCCCTCGACACCATCGACACCGAAACCCGCTGGCCGGCCCGCACCGCCAGCGAACCGTCGCGCAGATAAGGACCGTGCAACAGGACCGAGCCTTCGTGCAATTCCAGCGACAGCGTCTGCATGGTCGGATCCCACCCCAGGTCGAAGGCGGTGCCGGTCACCAGCACCTCGAACGGTCCGGCCATGAAGGTCCAGCGCGTGTCGGGACTATGCACCACCCGCACGCGCGTTCCCGTTCCCGCCACGCGAATGCGCGGTTTGTTCCGTCGCACATCCTCGACGCGGACGGCGGCGTTGTCGGGCGCCGAGATGGTCGTCCCGTCGGAGAATCGGTAGCGGCTGCTGGGCGCTTCGCTCGGGGTGGCGGCGGCCGCCGCCGGCTCGCGCTCTTGCACATACGACAGGGTTCCTTCGGACGGTGGCCGCAGCGGCAATCGGACGACGCCTCCGATGGCAATCACCAGGACGGCGGCCGCGGCGAAAGAGATCGTCCACGGGGACATCCACTTCCACTTCGCCTTCAGCGACCAGTCGCTGCGCCCCTGTTGACCGGCGACAGTGCGGGTCAAGCGGGCCAGCGCGCCGCCGTCAGCCGTGGTGCGCATCCGTTCGTCGACGCTGGTCCGCGCCAGATTGATCAGGCTGTTCATCATGATGTCGTCCTCCCGCGGGGTTTCGCCCCGCCGCCCACCGGGTTCCCCCTGCTTGTCGTCTTTGTCGCCGCCGCCCACGCTCATCCCTCCTCGACCACCTCGGACAGAAACTGCCGCAGCTTTGGCTGGCGCCGGGCCAGCCGCAGCAACGTCTCGCGCCCGGCGCTGACGGCCCGCTTGGCCGTCGACAGCGAGACGTTCAGCGCGGTCGCCACGTCCGCCATGTCCAGCCCCTGAACAAAATGCAGCAGAAACGCCAGCCGGTACCGCGTCTTGATCTTGTCCAGCAGCTGGTAAAGCGCCGCCAGCGCAATCCGGCTGTCGACGTCGGCCGGTGCCACCGCGACCTCGGGGACCTCCTGCCAGGGCAGCGAGATGATCACCGAACGAACCTTCCGTCTGCGCAGGGCCATCCCGGCGCGCCGCACGGCGATGCGCGACAGGATCGCCGGCAGGGCCATTCCGTCGCGAACCAGCTTCACGGCGCGCAGCAGCTCGAGAAAAACCTCCTGCACCAGATCGTCTATCTCTTGATCCGGGCCCAGCGTGGACAGCAGGACCGACTTCACCAGGATGTGGTGGCGCGACCAGATGTTGGCCAGCGCGCTGGCGTCGCCCTGGGCGGCGCGGGCGACCAGTTCGGCGTCCAGTTGCGGCGACGCCGATTTCTGGCCCACCGACCGGGCGGCGTCTTCAGCAAAACGAGGCAGCGACAAGGCTGGACAAACCTCCAAAGATTATAAGTTGTTTGGCCGTTCAAGACTGGCTCAAGAAAGTGTGTGTGCCAGGCTAATCGGTTGGACCAGTGGTCGTCGGGCAGGCGGCGGAGCTGATTTCGGCGGTGACTTTTGGAAAGTGTCCCAATATGTGAGCCACCGCCGCCTGCGTGGGGTACCCAATCTGTATGCGTACGACCGCCTTTGTCTTGGCGCTGGTCGCGATAGGCTGCTCGGGGCAAATCGGTGGTGATCCGGCAGGGCCCGGGGGAGGCGGGGGTCCCAGTGGCAGCGGCGGCAATATTGGTCCAGCCGGACCTCCAGGGTCCGAAGCGCCCAGCCCGCGCCTTTTGCGCCAGCTGACGCTCAGCGAGTACCACAACACGGTCGCCGACCTGCTGGGCCTGTCCAATCCGGACACCACCAACATCCCGCCCGATGTACCCATCCGCGGTTTCACCACCAACGTCTCCAGCGCCTTTGTCGACGGCAACAACGTCGACCATTACGTGTCGGTGGGCACCGCGCTGGCCGATCGGGCCGTCAAGGAGTCCTACGCCACCCTGGTCCCCTGCCAGACCGAGGACACCGCCTGTGCCGGCACCTTCATCGACAAGTTCGGCCTGCGGGCGTTTCGCCGGCCGCTGTCGGCCGATGAAAAGGCGCGCTATCTGAAGTTGTTCGACGCCGACGTGACCGGCGGCGATTTCAAGGTGGGCGTCGGGCTGGCGGTGCGGGCCATGCTGGTCTCGCCCTTGTTCCTGATGCGCAGCGAGCTGGGCACCGACATGGGGCAGGGACGGTTCGTCCTGTCGCCGTTCGAGATCGCCACCGCGCTGTCGTACACGTACCTGGGCACGATGCCCGACGATGCGCTGTTTGCGTCGGCGCAAAGCGGAGCGCTGGCCAACAAGAAGGAGATCGAGACCCAGGCCCGCCGGCTGGTGTTGTCGACCCGTGGACGGGCCCGCATCAGCGCCTTCTTCGGCGAGTGGCTGGAGTCGTCGCGCGCCTTCGTGGCCACCAAGGATCCCGGCACGTTCCCCGCGCTCAAGGACGCCGCCACCGCCAGCGCCGTGGTCGACGCGATGAAGCTTGAAGAAGAGGCCTTCATCAACAACATCGTCTTCGATGCAACCAAGAAGTTCAGCGAGCTGTTCACCGCCGACTACACGTTCGCCAACGATCGCCTGGCCACCTACTATGGTTTGGCCAAGCCGGGGACGGGCGACGCCGTGGCCAAGGTTTCGCTGCCGGCGGATTCGCCGCGCGGCGGGCTGCTGACGATGGGCATGTTCCTGTTCGGTCACGCCCGCGCCGATCAGTCGTCGCCCACGCAGCGGGGACATCTGATTCGCGCCAACATCTTCTGCACCGATGTTCCGCCGCCGCCCGCCGGGGTCGACGCCACGGTCAAGCCGGGAACGCCGGGCAAGACCGGCCGCGAGCAGATCCAGGCGCTGACCGGGTCGGGCACCTGCGACACCTGCCACAGCCTGATGAACCCGATCGGGTTCGGCCTGGAAGGTTTTGACGGCGCCGCCCAGATCAGGACCATGGACGGCGGCGAGATGGTCGACAACAGCGGCGTGATCAACGGCCTGGCCGCCACGCCCATCACCTTTCAGGGGCCCAAGGAGCTGTCCGCGATCGTCGCCAAGGATCCGTCGGCGCAGGCATGCCTGGCCAAGAACTATTTCAAGTTCTCGCGTGGATTCGATCCCCAGCAGACGGACGCCGCCGCCGATGCCGACGCGCCCGAGAGGCTGGGGCAGGCCTTCGTGAAAGCGAACCTCGATCTGCCCGAGATGTTCGTGCAGATCGCGCTGCAGGATTCATTCACCGTTCGCCGGTCAGCGGAGGTTCTGAAGCGATGAGTATCATAGAGCGACGGGGCATCCTCAAAGGTCTGGCGGCCAGCGCGATCGCGGCGCCGCTGGCGCAGCTGTTCCGCATGCACACGGGACGAGCGGCCGGCACGGGCGCCCTGCCCAAGGTGGTGTTCTTCTATACCCCGTGCGGTGTCGAGTTGCCGCTGTGGCACCCCACGGAGACCGGCAAGACCTTTACCCTGCCGCGGCTGTCGGCCCCGCTGCAGCCGCACGCCGCCGATTGCATCTTCATGGACGGCATCTCCATGGTGCCGCTGGACGATCACCAGGGCGGATCGCAGCAGATGCTGGCCGGCGACGACAAGGACGTCGTCACGCTGGATCTCCAGCTCAGTGACTTTCTCACGCCACAGAAGAACACGCCCTTCTCGTTCGTCGAGCTGGGCATTCAGTCGCGCATCAGCAAGGGCGGCACGCCCACCGTGCCGCATCCCCATTTCACCCGCCGGTCACTGGCGCACGAGATCTTCGCCGAGGACAACCCGCTGGCGGCGTTTGCTTCGCTGTTCGGTCCCGGCACACCGCCGGCCTCCGCCGCCATGTCGACGGCGGCCACCATGTTGCTGGCCAAGCAGCAAAAGAGCGTCCTCGACACCACCACCGCCGACCTGACGGCGCTGGCCAGCAAGCTGCCGAATTCAGAGAAGAACAAGATCGCGTCGTACACCGACGCCATCCGCACGCTGGAGATGCGCCTGACTTCCGGCGGCGGTGGCATTGGCAACAACGCCGCGATGTGCAGCGATTTCTCCGGGTTCAACCCCACCAAGTTCACCGTGCCCCAGGTCGGCGATCCGAACCAGGCCAGCTATCAGCAGACGGCCAATCAGGGCGTGGTCGCCGATCTGCAAATGGAGATCGCCCGTCTGTCCCTGGCCTGCGGCCGCGTTCAGGTCGTCACCCTGATCTACGGGCACACCAACGCGCACAATCCGATCACCGGCCTGGGCCCGTTCGGTGTTCACGACGCCTCTCACTACAACGCCCCTCCCGGACAGCTGGTGGGCAACGCCACGCCGGCGCAGATCGACGCCAAGCTGACCGCGTGGCGCAACTATCGCGAGTGGTACGCGCAGCGCCTGGCGCAGTTCATCGTCATGTTGAAGTCGACGCCGGACGTGACCGGGACGCTGTTCGACAACACCATCATCCTTCACTGCTCCGAGCTGGGCGACGGCGGACCGCACAAGACCAACCGCGTGCCGTTCGTGTTCATCGGCGGGGGCGCCCTGGGCTTCAAGCTGGGGCAGGCCATCAACTTCACGGGCGGTGTTCCGGCCTATAGCGGCGGAGCGCACAGCGGGCAGCGATACATGTCGCACTCGCCGTTGCTGACCATCGTCGCCAAGAAGATGGGCATGCCGCTGCCGGGGCCGTTCTTCGGGTTCAGCGGGCCGCAGGCGCTGGATCCGATGTCCATCGGGGTCATCTGAGCTTCTGAAAAGAGGCCGAGAAGATCGGGTGGGTCACGGTTTTTCCGACGACCAGCCGGCCTGAGCCCGCCCAGAAGACGCGCGCTCCTTCGATCGAAACGGCGGGTGGCAGGTCCCAGGTGGTGTCGCCGGTCGGGTTGTCGAATTCGGCCAGCAGCACCAGATGGGCGGGCCCGTCCGTCGGTGATTCAAGGAAGGCCAGG
>JAXDMH010000653.1:0-9848 GCA_034666225.1 Myxococcales bacterium | reverse complement strand
GGCCGGCCGAAAACGAAACACCGCGAAACGTTCTTCGCCGAAGGGCACGGCGCCGATGCGGACATAGATGTGACCGCCCGAGGCGACGTAGTCGTAACCGATCACCTCTTCCAGCACGAGCCCGGGCGGCATGGCGACGTCGATGTCGGTGCCGCGAGCGGCGCTGCGCAGGATGGCGCCCGCTTCGCGCTGAAAGATCTGGGCCATGCCCGCGGGGCTGTCGACGTAGTAATAGTTGCCGCCCGAGGCGTCGGCGATCCCCTGCATCAAGAGTTCGTCGTGATCCTGGCCGAAGCCGATGGTGGTGACGCTGACGCCACGTTCGGCGGCGCGGGCGGCGATGCGGGCCAGCTCTTGCGGATCGCTGATGCCGATGTTGGGCTGCCCGTCGGAAAAAAGGATCAGCTGGTTCACCTGCCATTCCTGGAAGGCGCTGAACACCTCGGCCAGCCCGGCCAGAAGTCCGCCCGACATGAACGTCCCGCCGCCGTCGCGCAGGGCGGCCACGCCGGCCAGGGCCAGGTTGCGGGTGTTCCCGTCGATGATCACGGGCGGGACCGCTTCGAACACGCCGTCGGAGAAAGCGACCACCGAGACGCGATCGCCGTCGCGCATCTGGCCGATGAAGGTCTGGGCCGCCAGCAACATGTTGCGAAAGGGCTCGCCGGCCATCGAGCCGGAACGATCGAGCACCAGCGCGACGTTCAGCGGCGCCAGCGTGGCCGATGGCGCGCGGCCGCGAACGCTGACCGCCGCGTAGAGAAGCCCCGTCGACGTGCGGGGCCCGATGCCGCAGGAGATGTCCACCGCGGCCGTGGCGGGATTGTCCATCGTCGGGGCAGGCCAGTCGGGCGCTGGGGCCATGGCGAAGACCTGTTCCTCGGTGAGGGCGCTCATGCCCGGGGTGATGGGCAGCGGCGGAACGAAGGTGGCGCACCCGGCGGCGCCGGCGGCCATCAGCACGCCAGTGAGGGCGATCACGGGCAGTGCGGAACGAGCAAGCAAGCAATCTGGATTCATGGCCGCAGCAGGATATCTGAAAACGTCGCCGCGCGAGAAGACGTCGCGATTTGGTAGGCTGCCGCAATCATGGAGACAGCAATCATCGTCGGGGCCCGCACGCTGGGGAAAGCCATCGCCGAATATCTGGGGGCGCGCGGCTGGGAGGTGGTCTCAGCCGCCCGCACGCGCCAGGACGTCGATCGCGTCGCGGCGGCGGTGACGGCGGCCGGCGGGCGCGGCGTGGGCGTGGTCTGCGATCTCACCGATCGGGCATCGCTGGAGGCGCTGGTCCGCGACCGGACGCGCATCGACCTGTGCATCTGCGCGCAGACCGCCGGCGGGCGTTTCGGATCGCGCCCGCTGCTGGAGATCGACGACGCCGAGCTGGATGGCAGCTATGCCAGCTATCTGCGCGGCACCTGGAATTTACTGAAAGCCGTGGGGCCCAAGCTGGTGGCCCAAGGTTCCGGAACGTTCATCCAGATCGGAACATCGTCGGGCGTACGCACGAAGGAAGGGTTTGCCCCGCTGGGCGCCATCCAGCACGGCCTGCGCGCGCTGGTCCAGGTAGCGGCACGCGAATGGCGCGTCGGCGGCGTGCACGTCGCCTACATTCCAGTGGATGGCCCCATCGAGAGCGAGCGAACGAAAGAATGGCTGGCCAAGGCCGGGGCGGAGCGCGGCATCCCGCAGGAAGAGATCGCCCGCGCCTGCGAATACCTGCACCGGCAAGACCGGCGCGCCTGGACGCACGAACTGGTGTTACGCCCGGTCGGTGGCGACTGGACCGGGCCGACCTAGGTTCGCCGTCATTTGTTGATCGCCTGTTGATCGCCTGTTGATCGCGTGCTGATCGCGGGCGCTCGTGCTCAACCGCCGGTTTCGCCGGTCAGCTCGTCAACGGCGCCGTCCGAAGCCGCTTCGCCGGCCCCGCCGTCCGCATCAGTGGAGGTCCCTCCGTCGCTGGGCCCGGTGCGGTCGATCCCGCCGTCACCCCCACCATCGCTGCTGCCGCCCGGGCAAAAGTCGGCTTCCCAGGTCCAGGTGAACGATGTCAATCCCGAGCACTGGTTCGGCGAGCTGGAACAGACCGCCGTGCTGCCGCTGTAGCACCAGCCGCATCCCAGCGCCCGCGTGCAACCGGTGCATGACGTGAATTTCTGGCAGTCCGGATAGTAATAGCCGTTGTAGCGGTTTTGGTCGTCGTAGATGCATCCGCCGATCATCAGGGCGACCAGCAAGCCCAGGGTGAGGTGCCTCATTAGATTTAGTCCTTTCTTCAAATTCGCGAACAGGCGACCAGACAGAAAACGTCAGTCGCAGCCGCTAGCGTGTCAAGGGCGGCAATACCCTAGACCATGCACGATCAAGGTCCCTGACGCTGCGCAAAACTGGGCGCCCCGGCCAGCGCAGCCACAAAATCCAGCAGTCCAGTCTGACCCTGGGTGAGAGCCTGGCGTTGCTCGGCAGCCAGACACGACTGGCCACCGCCGCCGCCAAACACGAACGCCTCGGCGAATCCGCCCAGGCAGTTGGCCACCTGCGGCAGCGCCGCCAGCTTCTGCGAGAGATCCGTCAGGCCGTCGAAGGAGAACAGCGACGTTCCATCGGGCGCGCGGGCCGTGCCGCTGGCATCGATGGGCAGGCCGCCTTCATCGGCGCGGTAACGCCCGGTCTGATCGAAGTGCTCGAAGCCAAAACCGATGGGATCGAATTGCGTGTGGCAGACCGGACAGGCGCCGCCCGCGGCGTGCGTCTGTTCATAACGCTGGCGCGTCGTCTTCACGCCGGGCGCGGCCGCCTCGATGCGCGGCACGTTCGCGGGTGGCAGCGGGCGCGGGTTGCACAGCAGGCGCTCAAAGACCACCAGGCCGCGCAGCGTGGGCGACGACGAATCCGGGTGGGCGTTGCCGGCCAGGATCGCTCCCTGGGCCAGCAGGCCGACGCCCGCCTCGGCCGGACGATCGACGACCGTCCAGTCGCCGGCGCCGGCGCCACTGCCAGCGATCTCGGGGCCGCCATATCCATAGAACTGCTTCAGCGTCGGGTTCAGGACCGTCAGCGGCGCGGTGAGGAGGTCCTTTACGCCACCTTTACGATTGACCACCACCTCGTCGATGAACCGCTGGGTCTCGTCGTTCATCGCCTGGCGGACGACGTCGAAGTTGTCCACGGCGCGGGTTTCGGCGATCACGCGCGGGTAGAGGCTCCACTGGCGAAACAGCTGTTGCAGGACCTGGCGCCCACCAGCGGTCAGCAGCAGCTGCCTGGCTTCGGCGATGCGCTGGGTGGGATCCGACAGGGCCCCACCGGCGGCGCGCGCCAGCAAGGCCGCGCTGGGCGGGCCGCCGCCAAAATCGTAGGCCAGCGCGGCGGCGATCTCGTCGGGCGACAGTTGATAGGCGCCGCCCTTCGCAGTTCCGATCTCCGAGCGATAAAGCATGGCCGGTGATTGCAGGATGGCGGTCAGCGTCCACTTGAGACCGGTGCGGAAGTCAGAACGCCCGGCGATGCTGCGGTAGGCAGCGAGATAGCGGGCGCGCTCGTCGTCTTTGAGCGGCCGGCGACACAGCGCGGCGCCGACGTCAGCGATGAAGGTGGTGGCGCAAGCCTCGTCGGGCGCCGAACTGGCGCAGGGAAGCACCAGGGGGAAACTCTCGGGGCTGGTCACCGTCGCGGCGACCGCTTCCGCGGACGCCATCACTTCCTTCGCGGTCTGGTTGCCGACCAGCAGCACGGAGGCGTCGTTGCCCAGACGCAGCTTGGACAGCGTGTCGTCGCTGATGCTGATCAGCGATGAGACGTCGACGCCGGCCTTGCCCAGCGCCGGGAAGGCGGCCTGCACCGTGGCGGCGTACTCGCGGGTGCCCAGGCGCCGCAACAGAGGCGGAGCGATCTGCGTCGCCGCGCAGGCGTTGCCCAGCTTGTCGACGGTCGGGGTGTTCCCGGTCGGCAAGTTGCCGTTGCCGGGCGGCGCCTGCCCGCCCGTGCCACCGGCGCTGCCGCTGCCCGGATCGCCCAGCGTCGCCGTGCAACCGACCACCGTCGCCGCAAACGCCGCCGTCAGCACGAGAGCCGCGGCCGCGTTCGTCCTCATGCGCGCAGCTCCGCGATCGGTTTGACGCTCTGCTTGCCGATGGTCGCCAGCGGCGCGCCCATGGCGTCGGCCAGCGTGGCCAGCAGATCGGTGTGCAACCGGGCGACGTTGACGATTCGCCCGCCGGTCTTGAGATAACCGCTGCCGCCGCCGATCAGCACGAACGGCAACGACGAATTCATCGGCTTGCCGCCGACATAGACCGGCGAGGCGTCGGAGTTGTGGTTCGCCCCGTCGGAGATCTCGCTGCACACGACGATCAGCGTGTTGTCCAGGACCCTGCGCCCCGGCGCCGTGGTGTCGGCGGCGTCGGGCATGTCGGTTAGGGCCTTGACCAGCGACGACGCCAGGTGCTGATAGAACCAGCGCTGGCAGGTGGCGAATTCGGCCCGCCCCGCGGCGTCCCACGAGTGCGAGATGGGATCGTGATGGGCCTTGGCGATACCCGGCCCGCCGGCGAAATCCATGCTGATGCCGGCGTTGGTGTACATGTTCTGCAGGCTGATGATGCTGGCGGCACCGCAGGCCAGGGCCGCGGCCGCCACCTCCAGGTTGGCGTCGAGAAGGCCGGCCAGGTTCGCCGGATCGAGGGGATTTTTTCCAGCGATCGCGTCCACCGCTGGAAGATCAGGGCGGCCCGTGCAGGTCAGCATGCGCGTTCCGCCCGCCGCGCCCGCGCCCATCGCTTTGAGGCTGCGCACGGCTTCCAGGTGAATCTGCAGCTTGCTCTGTTCGGTGGTGAGGCCGGCCAGAAGTTTCTGCGCGCCTTCGATCTCCTGTTCGGTCAGCGCCAGCATCTCGGCGCGAAAGGTCGCTTCGTTGGCGGCGACCGGCGACGGGGCCGTCGCCGACGACATTCCGCCGAACAGCGCGGCCGCGCTCTTGGTGGGATCCGCCTCGGGCCTGACCCAGGTCCCTTGCTTCAGCAGAAAATCGTCTGAATAAAATCCCGCCCCCGCCGAGTACGGCACCGTCCCCAAGCTGGTGGCCGTGACGCCCAGCTGGGCGGCGATCAACGCATCGATGGAATCGCTGCCGGCGCCTTCGGGAAATCCGGTCAGCAGGGCGCGAATGGCGGCGTGATTGGTGGCGCCGGCGTTCATGCTCAGCCCCTGCACCGACGTCACATATGACTTGTACGGTTCGAGAGGCGCCAGCACGCCCAGCGGTGACGGGCTGAGGTTCAGGTTGCCGTCGCTTCCGGTGGGCATGAAGTGCTCGTCGGGCATCCCGTGCGGGATGTAGACGATCATCAAGCGCCGCGGACGCACGCCCGGCACGGCCATCGCCCGGCGGGCCATGCGCATGGCCAACGGCGCCGACAGGCCAAGGCCGACGGCGCCCAAGAACAGACGACGCCCAAGGGTGCGGCCACTGCTGGTGATGCGTTTGGGGGTCATGAAAAAGCCCGGCCCCGCCACAACACGGTCTCCGCCCACCGCGACAAACCGTACGTATTAATTTGTATCACAAATGTTCCCGGTCCCGGCGGCCATCGACGACGGGCCTGCGTCGACAGAGCGCTGCAACAGGCGGGCCAGGAACGACAGAACTTCGAGGACGAGCACGCGACTAGTGCACTAGGGAATCGCCACGTCCTTGACGCAGCGACCGGAGACGCAGCGATCGCCGCCGTCGCAGCAGGTACAGCCGCACTTGAACTGGTCGATCTCGCAGATCTGCGTCATGCAACTGCCGTCGACACAGGTCTGACCGCAACCGCAGGCCGGCGAGCAGGTTCGCGCCGTGCACTGGCCGCCCACGCACATCGAGCCGCTGCTGCAGCCGCACGTGCCGCCGCAACCGTCGGTGGCGCCACAGGTCCCGTCGATGGGGCACTGTGGTTTGCAGCAGGCGCCCATGTATAACTTGCTGCCGGTGTTGCAAGGACACGTGCTGCCGCAACCGTCGGAGAGGCCGCCCTGGCTGCCGTTGGCGGGACACACCGGCTTGCAGCAGAGCCCGCCGTAACAGCGCTCGCCGTCGCCGGCCTTGCAGCCACAGGTGCCGCCGCAGCCGTCGGTGGCGCCGCAACTTCCGTCGATGGGGCACTGCGGTTTGCAGCAGGCGCCCATGTACGATTTCGTTCCGCTGCCACAGGCGCAGGTTCCGCCGCAGCCATCGGACAGGCCGCCCTTGCTGCCGTCGGCGGGACACTGCGGGACGCAGCACTGACCGCCGTAGCAGCGCTCGTTCGTTCCCGCCTTGCACCCGCAGGTGCCGCCGCAACCGTCGCTGCCGCCACAGGTCCCGTCGATCGGGCACTGCGGTTTGCAGCAGACGCCGCCATAAAGTTTCGTTCCGCCCACGCAGGGACAGGTCGCCTTGCATCCGTCGGACATGCCGCCCTTGCTGCCGTCGGCGGGGCAGCTGGGCTTGCACTGGCACTTGCCCTCGACGCAGCGGCCGCTGCTGCCGCAACCGCCGGCGCACGCGCAGGTGTCGATGCAGGTCCCGCCGTTGCACACGCTGCCGGGCGCGCAGGTGACGGCGGCACAGGGATCAGTCAGGCAGTGGCCTCCCGAGCAGGACTGATCCGTCGGGCATTTCACGTTCGCGCAGGCGCTGGGCACCGCGCAGGTGAGATTGCAGGTGCTGCCGGCCGGGCACTGGGCATCGCAAGCGGTGGTGGCCACGCATCGACCCGTGTACGAATCGCAGTGCTGGCCGTTATCGCAGATGATGCCGGCGCACGGGATAGCAAAGCAGCCGGCGACACAGGCACCGTCGACGCAGGTCTGCTGGTTGTCGCAGTGAACGCCGGCGCAGCGATCGACCACCGCCACGCACGAGGCCCGGCAGAGCTTGTCCGCGCCGCAGGCGGCGGCGCCGCCGGTCGAGCGGCAGGGATCGCCCTGGCAGATTCCGCCCAGGCAAATCTGCCCGCCTGAACAGGCCGCCGTCGCCGTGCAAGGTTTGGGTCCCACGTCGACGTCGACGTCGACGTCGGCGTCGGCGGGATTCGACGGATCGCCGAAGTCGCCGGCGGCCGCTTGATCAAACGAGGCGGCATCGTTCACCCCGCGGCTGGGACCCTGGTACGTGCCGGTGCCGGCATCGCTGCCGGAAATGCGTCCGGTCAGCCCGCAACCGCCGCTGACCAAGGCTGTCGCGATGATGACCGCCGCAGACAACAGTGTTGTCGAGGAAACAACAGCCGACGACGAATCGGGCGCGCGACGAAGGGACGAATGGGCGCGCCGGGCACGGCCTGGGGGATCAAACATCGATGCCTCCATTTCACCGTGTCAGCAGCAACACGAATACCAGCGGAATGAACCGTGAGGCTTCGCACAAATGACGGACGACGGCGTGCACTTCTGGCGACCGCCGGCTGACTCTGGCAATCTCGGCGAGAAGCCTGACAACCGCCTGTGAACGCCGCCGAAGATCCAGGGGCCCAAAGCCCCATGCAAAGCGAAAGCACACAAGGACCCCGGCAGCCCCAAATTGACCACGTCGACCACGTCGGCACCGCCCCGCCGTCGGCCGCCTTTGCTCCAGCGGATCCCGTGGCGCACGAGATCGACGCTGATGTTCTGTCGCTGACGCAGCTGTGGCGCACCGGCAACCGCGACGACCCGTCATTGCGCTCCCGGTGCAGCGGCGAGCTGGCTCGGCTGCGAACGCTGTGGCGGGCCCGGCCGGCGCTTTTTTCGGAAGAGGCCCTGGCGGCGTTGAAGGAGATCTCGCAGGCGATCAAGGCGCGGTCGGTGCAGCTGGCGCTCCCGGGCCGGCGCCCCACGGTCGGTGACGACGTCGTGCGCCAGGTCTTGAAGACGCCGTTTGGCTACGACAACTTTCGCGCCGGGCAAGAGGAGATCATTCGCGCCGTGCTGGCCGGACGCGACTGCGTCGGCATCATGCCCACCGGCGCCGGCAAGTCGCTGACGTATCAGATTCCGGCGCGCGTGCTGGGTGGCACCACGCTGGTGGTCTCGCCACTGATCGCGCTGATGAAGGATCAGGTCGACGCCATGAACGACGTCGGCATCCGGGCCACCTACCTGAACTCCAGCCTGACGCTGGAGGAACGCCGCCGCCGCGTCGCCGATCTGGCCGCGGGCGCCTACGAGCTTTGTTACGCCGCTCCCGAAGGCATCGAAGCGTCAGTTGGCCACGTGCTGGGGCGGATCGATCTGCGCCTCATCGCCGTGGACGAGGCCCACTGCATCAGCCACTGGGGCCACGATTTTCGGCCGGCCTATCGCAACCTGGCCGGGCTGAAGCGGCGGTTCGGCGGCGTGCCGGTGCTGGCGCTGACGGCGACCGCCACGCCCGCGGTCACCAATGACATCATCGAACAGCTGGCCATGGTGCGGCCGGCTCAGTTTCGCGGGCGATTTTTTCGGCCCAACCTGCGCCTGCACGTTTACCGCAAAGGCGGTCGTGACGGCGCCGCCGAGGGTGACGACGCCGTTCCCGTGGTGCGCGAGGCGGTGCTGCGTCTGGTCTTGGCCCGGGCAGGGCAAAGCGGCGTCGTCTATTGCCTGTCGCGCAAATCGGTGGAAAGCACGGCGGCGTTCTTGCGCGACCACGGCATCCGGGCCCTCGGCTATCACGCCGGGATGGAAGCCGAGGAACGCAACCGCGCGCAGGAAGCCTTTCGCCGCGACGACGCCGAGGTGGTGGTGGCCACGGTGGCGTTCGGGATGGGCATCGACAAATCGAACGTCCGCTTTGTCATCCACCGCGACATGCCGCGATCGCTGGAGGGTTACTACCAGGAGATCGGCCGCGCCGGTCGTGACGGCCTGCCCAGCGACTGCGTCCTCTTCTATTCGTGGGCCGATGTCATGAGCTATGACCGCTTTGGCGACGACGTGGAACCGTCGGTCGCGGCCCGCCAGCGCGAACAGGCGCGGGAGATGTTTCGTTTTGCCGCGGCCGCGGTCTGTCGGCACCAGGCCATCACCCGTTACCTGGGCGAGGCCATGAATCCCTGCGGCACGTCGTGCGACGTCTGCCAGTCGAACGACATCCTGGCGGCCTGCGCCCCACCCCCGCGCACGCGGCGCGGGATGCCCGACGGAGATTCAGCGTCGCGCGCGCCGCGCGGCCGTCCGGCGGGCGCCGCGGCAGGCAGCAGTGGGGACGCGCTGGACGCGGAAGCGACCGAGCTTTTGTCCCGGCTGCGGAAATTGCGCCGAGCCCTGGCCGACGCGCGCGGCATGCCCGCCTACATCGTCTTCAGCGACGCGACCTTGCACCAGATGGCCCAGCAGCGGCCGCGTTCGTCCGGCGAGCTGCTGGACATTGCCGGCGTCGGCCCCAAAAAGTTGGAGCAATACGGCGCCCACTTTCTCGCCGAGATCGCAGCCGAGCCGGACAGTGCTACACTGCCGGGCCATGGAGGCGGCGGACCTTAGCTTGTTCGCGCACGTGGTGCGCCGGGCGACCAGTCGCGATCTCGCCCAGGCGGCCCTGATGGTGGCCGAGGCGGAGTATCCCGGCCTGGACATTGCCCGTTACATCGAGATGCTGGATTCGCTGGCGGCGCGCGTGCGGCGCGCGATCGCCGGCGCCCCGTCAGCGCCCCACATGGCCACGGTGCTGCACGTGCTGTACGAAGAGCTGGGCTTTCGCGGCAACGCCAGTGACTATTACGATCCCAAGAACAGCTTCCTCAACGACGTGCTGGAGAGCCGGCGCGGCATCCCCATCACCCTGGCCATCGTGCTGGTCGAGATCTGCCGCCGGGTCGGCGTCGACGCGCAGGGCGTGTCGTTCCCCGGCCATTTCCTGGTGC
>JAXDMH010000652.1:0-5243 GCA_034666225.1 Myxococcales bacterium | reverse complement strand
GGCACCTGGAGCGCATCTTCGAGCCGTTTTATTCCACCAAGGTCTCCGGTTCGGGGCTGGGGCTGGCCACGGTGGCCCGCATCGTCGACGACCACCGCGGCCACATCGACGTCGAAAGCCAGCCGGGGCGGGGGACCACGTTCACCGTCCGGTTCGCCAGCGGCGCGGCGATCAAACGCGTCACGCCCACCGGCAACAAGAGCCACGCGGCGTAAAGGCCCCGGGGGCACCCGTGGCTAAGGCGTGACGTCCAGCGATTCCGACCAGAGGTAACCGCCCAGGGCGGCCAGGCCCGCCGGGCCGCCGCCCAGCGCCGCCTCCACCTGGCGGACGTGGTGCGACTGCGACGAGAAAAAACCGTAAATCGTGATGCGGCCGGGCGACAGCGGGTGGCGGATCGATTCGCCCAGCTCCATCGGCTGCGCGCCCGGGCTGACCACGATGGCGGTCGGATCGTCGGCGGGGTTTTCCCAGGCCGGCCAGAACCAGAAGACGCGACCGTGGCCGTCGACGGCGAAGACCATCAGGTGGTCATAGCCGGCGGCGGCCGGGTTGGTGAACGAGAAGGCCAGCGGTTCGCTGGCGCGCATGCTGCTGCCGGCGCGCTGGACGCGGGTCACGCCGTCGGCGGCCACCCGAAAGATGCTCAGCGACGGGTGTTCGCCGGCGCCGCCGCCCGAACCGCCGCGCGCGCGAAAGCCGTCGGACGGGCGGACCACCACCAGCAGCAACGCGGCGCAGACCGTGGCCAGCCCCAGACCCACGCCCCACACAGCGCGCCGGCGCGCCGGCCGGAAAACGCCGCGACCCAGGCGCTCGCGGGCCTGCTCGCCGCCACCGGGGGCCAGCTCTTCCAGTGACGAATACGTGCGATAGCGGTCGCGACAACGGGGGCACTGGCGCAGGTGCTGGAACATGCGCTGGTCGCGCGCCGGGGAGCCGGTTCCGGCGAAATGGCGATCAACATCCCGGTGCCTGTCGAACCAGATCACGTCAGCACCGCCGGCTTGACCGCCTTTCCGTCGCCATCGGCCGCCAGAAAATCATGCAGCGATTCCTTGAGCTGCCGTTCCCAATCTTCCAGCGTCGAGCGTGACATCCCCATCGCGGCGGCCGCCTCCACTTGTGTCATGCCGGCGATGTAGCGCAACTCCACCAGGCGCCGGCGCTGCGGCTCCAGCCGTGTGGCAAAACGAACCAGCTCGCGCCGGAAGTCTTCCAGCGGATCGGGGCCCGGCGCCGGCTCTTCGCTGGTGGAAAGCTCTGTCAGGCGTCCTTCGCGACGCACGAAATCAAGGGCCCGATGCCTGGCGATGGCGCCCAGCCAGGCCCCCAGCTTGCCGCCGCGATGGCTTTCGCGCAGGTCGCGGCTGGACAGCAGCTCCAGGAAAACCTCATGAACGACGGCATCTCGGTCGGCGGGCTCGCGCAGCACGCTGCCGGCGGCGCCTCGCACTTCCTGAAATGTCTCGCGATAGATCTGCTCCATCACGTCCTTGTCTGCGCGCAGGAATCTCTCCTGCCAGCCTGGGTCACGTTCTATAGCCACTGCACGAGGCTTTCATCCTATGTCGAACCGGCCACGGGAAATTGACGCCCCGAAATTTCAACTGCCGAAGGCTAGATACACCGCCGAGATTCGCCAGGTCCCCCCCATCGCCACCGTCGAGATGGTGAAGCTGAAGCTGTGAGGCCCCGACGCGGTCAGGGCGTCGGTCTCCAGAACGAAGGGCGGTGTTTCGCTGCCGGGGCACCAGTTGGCGCGGGGGGCGCGTACGCTGGCCAGGGCGCCGCACGGGTTCTCCAGGCAGTAGGTCAGGTTGCCGCTTTTGGCCAGCGTGCAGAGCTTGGTGCAGTCGGAGCGCCAGGGGTCGAGATCTTTCAGTTTCTGATTGTCGACGAAGACGCTGTGCGCGCGGCGGCAAAATTCCTCGGCCGGTCCGATGCAGGTGGCGTCGGTGCCGCCGCCGTGGCCGGTGACGCGGTACTCGATGCGGCCACCGGTGGCGCCGGCGGGCACGGTGAAGGGCGACGCTGGAATCGGAACGGTCGAGTCTTGTGATCCATTGAAGAGAGGGATCACCGCCAGCACCTTGCGCGGCGCCGCGCCGCCGGTGATTTGCAGGCTGCCCGAGATGGTCCACCCGCCGTTCGAACCGCTGACCTTGCCCGCCGGGTCGGAGTAGCTGGGGATCATCACCCGCAGCGTGTGTGGTCCGGGCAGGCCGTTCGCCACGTCGGTGACATCGATGGCCAGGTGCATCGGCCCGCCGAAGGGGGTGATGGCCCGGGTCAGCTCGATGGCGGGCGGCGTGGTGGCGGGCGGTACGGGATCATCCAGGGTGATTTCAAAATTGCGATCGAAGGCGTCGCAGTGTGCCGGCCAGTTCTGTCCGGTAGGCGGTTGGTCGGTCTGCCATTTTTCGAACGGATAACAGGCCGACGTCAGATCGAGGGTCAGCGTGACCTTGGCGAAAGGGCCGGCGCCGAAATCGATGGGCGCCGTGGCGACATGAAAGTCGGGCTTCATCGAATCGCTGCCGATGTGCACGTTGTCGAAGACCTTGATCCCCGGTTCCGTGGTTGGCGCATCGCCGGCGACGTCCACCGGCTGGTCGGTGTCGGTCGGGGCGTCCGTATCGGTCGGGGCGCCCGTATCGGTCGGGGCGGCGGTATCGGCGCCGCCGCCGTCGGGGTTCGTGGCGGCAGGGGCGCTGCTCTTGCAGGACGGCAGAAAGACGGCGCCAACGGCGGACCCAGCGAGAGAAGCCAGCAGCAAATTTCGGCGAAAAGAAAGGAACTGTAACGACGACATGGGCGCATTGTACGCGAGGCTCCGAAATTCCAGGCGGCACCTTTCTGGTTGACAGGAGCCCCCCGGCGCGCTGATCTTGACTTTGAAAGTAAGAGTCAATTTCATGGCGCGAAGGTTCTTCAGCCGCCGACGCCCCTGGGGGCCGGCGGCGCTCGGGTTGGCGCTTGTCGCCGGCTCGCTGGGCGCCCCGGGGTGCGCAGGCTGGGAAACGTCGTCAGCCCCGGTGATGAACCAGGCCGACGCCGCCCGGCTGTCGGCGCGCGGCCAGCCCACCACCGTCGCCGAACTGGCCGAGGGGCGCACGCTGTTCGTGGCCCGCTGCGCCGCCTGCCACCGCCTGCCCCGGCCCACCGACGTGTCCGCCGATAAATGGCCGAGCTTCGTCGACGAGATGGCCGCCCGTTCCAAGCTGGCTCCCCCGCAAGCGGGCGCCGTCCTGCGCTATCTGCTGGCGGCCAGCGACGCGCCGCCTCGTCCCTGAGCGTCGGCTGTTGCGCCTATTTGGGGTCCAGATTCTCCAGCAGCCAGGCCGGATCGAAATCCGCCTGGGCGCCGTCGGTGGGCACGTCCAGGCCAGCGGTCCAGAGGATGGCGTTCAGCACGACGCGACGAAATGCTTCATCACCCCAGTTGCGGTGATAGTGGGCGCCGGTAAAACCAAACGATCGCCCGCCGTCGGCGCGTTCGAAAGCCCAGGACACCACCTCGGCGCGCCCTGGATAAAGGGCGGCGTCGGCGGTGAATCGCGTTTGATCGGGCGGTATGGCCTGCAGGACGGCGGACAGTCGTGAGGTCTCCGGCGAGAAGTGAATGTCGTAGTACCACTCGTCCAGCAGATCGAAGGCGGGCACGCCGCGGTCGGCGGGATGCTTGGGAAGGTCGGCGAAATGCGCCATCCATACCGGGTTGACGGAGATGAGGTCCGAGTAATAGCCGCCCAGCAGCGGCAGGATGGCGTCGGCGACAGCATCGGGAAAATGCACCGCCCAGTGCAAGCAGACCAGGCCGACGCCCGTCGCCAGGGTGTCGCGCAACGTCGCCAGCCGATCGCCCTGCACCAGCGGATGCCCCTGGTTGCCGTCGGTGAAGAAGACGATGGTCTTCGCATCGGCGAAGACGGCAAGGTCGGCCGGCCATCCGCGCACGACGACCGGGTTCAGTCCCGGCATCTGTCGCAGCAGCCGCGCCAGCAACATTGAACCAGCGTAGTACTCGTGCTCGCCGGGGCCGTGGCTGGGACCGCCAGCGACGAACACGATCTTGGTCTGCGCGGCAGGCGCGACCTCGGCACTGCCACCGTCCGCCGGGACAGGCGGCGCTGCGGGCGTCGCCCCGGAGCAAGCGGCCAGCAGCGCCGTCAGCGCCGAGGTGGACCATAGCCGCGTTCTCCGTCTGGCCACGGTTCGAATGCTAATGCCTGCACATCAAAGCGACTATACTTTCGCGCACTGTGGAAATGGAAATGGAAATGGAAACGGAAACGGACGATCCGAAGGAAAGCGCGGCGCCCCCCACCCCTCGCGCCGAGGGACGCTTTCATGACGAGCAGCCGCACCGGACGCGGGCCACCGCGCCGTTGCCCTTCGCCGAATCGGCCGAGATCAGCGCTCTGGTGCGTGACAGTTACCCCTCGCCGGCCAGCGGGCAGAAACGCGCCGCGCGCAACCCCTCCCAGAATCAATATGCGCTGCGGCCCGACACGCTGGATTTTCTGGCCGCGCTTTTACAGCGCACGTCACCCGAGCTGATCGTCGAATTTGGTTCCGGCGAATCGACGCGGCTGTTCGCCGAGTGGGTCGCCGCGCACGGGGCGCGGCTGGTTTCGATCGAACACGATCGCCGCTGGGTGGCCGAAGTGGCCCGCCAGTTGAGCCCCGAACAAAAAGCCGCCGTGACCATGGTTCACGCGCCGCTGCGCCCGATGTGGCGTGGTTTGCGGCAATTCCTCACCTACCGTTATCTGGAGCGCATCGCCGCCGATGTTGGACGGGCAGCGCTTTTCCTGCTCGATGGACCGCACATGAGCGGGCGCGAAGCGGTGCTGTATTTCGTGCTGTCGCACTGTCGGCCCGGCGCGATCATCGTCCTCGACGATTTCCGCCACTATTCGGTGCGCGAGATGCTGCTGGGGATTCCCACAGTCATGGCCAGGTGTTTCGCCGGCGTCCCCATCGCGGAGAACTCGCACGGCCTTTATGTCCTGCAGTGCCTGGAGCGACCGCCCCAGGTCGCCATTCCGACGCTGGGCGCTCGGCGCGTGCTTCAGTCGTACTGGCGCAGCCTGCGCGACTTCCGCCAGTACGGCACCGGGGACTAGTGATTCTCCCGCGAGATAGAGGCAACCATAATGCGCGAGGGTGGATCCAATCGCGCATGGGAAGGCCGAACGCCCCGATCATTCTTGCGCCGTCGCAACGCAGGGCTCTCG
>JAXDMH010000651.1:0-6451 GCA_034666225.1 Myxococcales bacterium | reverse complement strand
GTGCCGAGCCAGGTTTCGATCCCTTGTCCCGCCTTTAACAGCGAGACCGCCTGGAACCGTCGCTCGAAGACACGAGGGCCAGGCAAATCAGACGGCGAGTCCATTCACCGCCGTTATTGTATGTCGTTGCTGACGAGGGGAGCAAACCCCGAAGAGCGTCTTGCCGGCCTCGCAATGGGGTTTGACCGCCGGTCTGTGTTGCCCCCCAAAACGACGGCCGACGGCCGGCCCGCTCCCCCCGGTTCAAGTTTCGCCGCGGGTCAGCCGATCTCCTTTTTTGCCTACACCCCCCAGGCCCAGGAGAGCCATGCCGGCCCATGCCCGATCCCTGATTCGCCTCCCCGTGCAGATGGACGGCCGAACCACCAAGCTGGCATGGACGCGGCCCCGGCCCTCGGCGCCGCAGGCCGTCTCACCGCTGACCGTCACCACCGTGGAGACCGGGGACGAGTTTCACGCTCTGGGCCGGCCCTGGCGCGACCTGTGGCGGCGCTCCGTGGATCGCTCGCCCTTCAATTCATGGGAGTTCGTCGCGACCTGGTGGCAGCACTTCGTGGTCGGGCGCAATGGCGGGGCGACGGGCGACATCCAGGTGCTGGTGGTGCGCGACAGTCGCGGCCAGATCGTGGGCGTCGCCCCCCAGTTCATCGAGCACAACATGGGCCAGCCTCAGCTGGGCACCACGCTGCAACCGTTCGGGCGCAGCAATTCGTTCGAGACGATGACCGACGAACCGATGATGGTCCTCCATCGCTCGCACCAACGGCAGGTCCAGGCGGCGATCGCCACCTTCTTGCGCGACAGCGCGCTCGGCGCCCGCTGGGACATGGCGGTGATCCGAACCATGGTGTCGCGCGCCTCTCCCTTGAATCAGCCGTCGGTGCTGCGCTGGCGCGGACCCGCCGTCGAGGTCGCTCGCCAATCGACGGGCACCATCGCGGTGCCGCTCGGTACCTCCTGGGACCGATACCGGGCCGGCCTGTCCAAATCGATGCGCGACAACATCGCCTACTACCCGCGGCGCCTGGAGCGCGAGGTGGGCGCCTTTTCGGTGCAGATTGCCCGCCGGCCAGCGTCGGTGGCGCGCGCCACGGAACACCTGATTCGCCTGCACCGCCTGCGCAGCCTGGGTCGTGAGGGCATCCCTCATCGCAACCATATCCCCGGGCACCCGCACGCCGCCTTCATCGAGGACTCGCTGGTGCGCCTGTCGGCCATCGGGCGGGTGGCGATCGCCACCTTGGCGGTGGACGGCCAGGTGATCGGCGCGCACGCCTTCCTGCAAACGCCCCGCACGGCCTGGGCCTACTATTCAGGCTTCGATCCGCAATGGCGGCGCTTCAGCCCGCTGACCATCATCACCGCCGAATTCCTGCGCCAGGCCATCGATCTGGGGGCGCGCCAGCTCTGTTTCGCCCCCGGACAGGCCCCCTGGAAATCGCGCTGGGGCGGCAAACCGACCGGGCACATGAACGAAACGTCCGTCTATGCGGTCCGGCCCGGCGCTCTGGTTCGCGGCGTCTTTCGCCGTCTGCGCTGGCGCGCCACCGCCGGGCAGCTCCCGCAACGCGGTTAGACGATGTGGGCTCCCATTCGTCCGGTTGAAGGGCCGCAAAAGGCCTGGCCCACCAACGCGCCGCACGTCCCCGACGGCAGGGTCCCCCTTGCGCCGGGGCCGTCCGGAGGGTATGTCTCCCGCCGCCCATGAGTACAGCTGTGCCTTTTTCCGACGATCAAGAGACCGCGTCCAAAGCGGTCCGCAGCGATGTGCGCAACATTGCCATCATCGCGCACGTCGATCACGGAAAGACCACGCTGGTCGACGGTTTCCTGCGCCAGGCCGGAACCTTCCGCCCGGGCGAGGTGATCGCCGACTGCGCCATGGACTCGAACGATCTGGAGCGCGAGCGCGGCATCACCATCCTTTCCAAGTTCACCGCCATCACCTGGAAAGGCACGCGCATCAACATCGTCGACACCCCCGGCCACGCCGACTTTGGCGGCGAGGTGGAACGCGTCCTCAAGATGGTGGACTCGGTCTGCCTGCTGGTCGACGCGTACGAAGGGCCGATGCCGCAGACCCGGTTCGTGACCCGCAAGGCGCTGGCCCTGGGGCTGCGTCCCATCCTGGTGGTGAACAAGGTCGACCGTGCCGGCTGCGATCCGGACGGCACCGTGGACGCGACGTTCGATCTCTTCTGCGCGCTGGGCGCCACCGACGCGCAGCTCGATTTCCCCATCGTCTTTGCCTCCGGCCGCGAAGGCTGGGCGGTGCGCGATCTCAAGGATCAGCACCAGGATCTCGGTCCGCTGCTGGACATGATCGTCGAGAAGGTGCCGCCGCCCAAGGCCGACGTCGGCGCGCCGCTGGCCATGCACGTCACCACGCTGGACTACGACGACTACCTTGGCTACGTGGCCATCGGCCGCATCCAGTCGGGCCGCCTGCGCCAGGGCGATCGCGCGCTGTGCATCCACCGCGACGGCTCGCGCGAGGAGTTCCGCGTGGCCAAGCTGCTGGGGTTCCAGTCGCTCAAGCGGTTCGAGCTGGCCGAGGTCGCCGCCGGCGACATCTGCGCCGTCACCGGCATGCAGGACCTCACCGTCGGTGAAACCATCACCGAGATCGCCCGCCCCATCCAGCTGCCGCTGCTCGAGATCGAAGAGCCGACCGTGCACATGCAGTTCATGTCGAACAACGGCCCCTTCGCCGGCACCGAGGGCAAGTTCGTCACCTCGCGCAACATCCGCGAGCGTCTCTTCAAGGAGATCAAGTCCAACGTCGCCCTGCGCGTGCGCGAGACGGCCTCGCCCGACACCTACGAAGTCCTGGGGCGCGGCGAGCTGCACCTGACGGTATTGATCGAGACCATGCGCCGCGAAGGCTATGAGCTGATGGTGTCGCAGCCCGAGGTCATCTACAAAGAGGGCGAAAACGGCGAAAAGCTGGAGCCGTACGAAGAGGTCGTCATCGATCTGGACGAGGCCTACTCGGGCGCCGTCATCGAGGAGCTGGGCCGGCGCGGCGGCCGCATGCAGGAGATGGGACCGTCCAGCGAAGGGCGCATGCGCCTCGAATACCTGTGCCCGGCCCGCGGCCTCATCGGCTATCGGTCGCAGTTTCTGACCGACACGCGCGGCACCGGCATCCTGTACCACAACTTCAAGAACTACGGCCCCTACGCCGGCGCGTTCAAGGCGCGCACCAACGGCGTGCTGGTGGCCCAGGACCTGGGTGAGACCAACGCCTACGGTCTTTTCTACCTGCAGGAACGCGGGCAGCTGTTTCTGGATCCGGGCGTCAAGGTTTACGGCGGACAGATCATCGGTCTGCACTCCCGGGACAACGACCTGGTCGTCAACCCGTCCAAGGCCAAGAAGCTGACCAACATCCGCACCACCGCCGCCGACGAGAAGCTGACCCTGCCGCCGCCCCGGCTGTTCACCCTGGAATCGGCGCTGGAGTTCATCAACAACGACGAGCTGGTCGAGGTCACCCCCAAGGCCATCCGCCTACGCAAGCGCAGCCTTGACCACAACGAGCGCAAGCGTTTTGAAAAGGTGCTCCGGGTCGAAGAATAGGCCCGCTTCCCGGTCCTCCTCCCGGTCCTCGTTCCACGAAGGTTCCTCACGAAGGCCCCGGTTTGTTGCCGTTCGCCGGCGCGACCGTTGCTGGAATGTCGCAGAGGAACTTGCGGCCATGCTGTAAGATCGCCGTGTGCGAATCGCCGCGCTGGACGTTGGATCCAACTCCTTCCACCTGATCGTCGCCGAGGTCGAACCGGGCGGGCGCATCCAGATCCGCGATCGCGCCAAAGAGATGGTGCGCCTGGGCGACGCCACTCTGCGCACCGGCGTCATCCCCCCCGATGTCTTCCAGCGCGGCCTGGCCGCCCTGCGCTCGCTGCGCCGGATCGCTGACCGCCACCAACCGGACGCGCTGGTCGCCGTGGCCACCAGCGCCGTGCGCGAAGCCCAGAACGGCGGTGAATTCGTGCGCGCTGCCCGCGACGAGGTCGGCATCGACATTCGCGTCATCCGAGGCGACGAGGAGGCGCGCCTCATCTATCTCGGCGCGCGCAGCAGCCTGGACCTGGGACGCCGGCGGGTGGCGCTGTTCGATCTGGGCGGCGGATCAATCGAAGTGGTGCTGGCCGACGCGCAGGAGTGTTATTCCACCGCCTCGCTGAAGCTGGGGGTCATCCGGGTCAGCGAAGAATCGCCGATGGCCGACCCGCCCACGGCCCGCCAGCGCATGATGCTGGCCGATCGCATCCGCACCGCGCTGGAAGCGCCCATCGCCCGCCTGCGCGCCATGGGTTTCGATTTCGTGGCCTTCACCTCGGGCACGGCGTCGGCCCTGGCCGGGCTGCTGGGCACCAAGGGGACGCTGCCCCGGCAGGCCTTGACCGAACTGGAAGAAAAGCTGGCCGGCATGACCGTGGCGGCCCGCGCCCAGCTGCCCGGCCTGGACGCGCGCCGCGCCGACACCATCCTGGCCGGGGCGATGTTGCTGCGAACCGTGCTGGATCTGTGCGACGCCGAGCAGGCCGTCCTGTGCGACACCGCCCTGCGCGAGGGGATCGTCGCCGAGTACGTGGTGGCCAACCGCCCGGGGATCCTGCTGGCCGAGGAGTTCCCCGACCTGCGCCGGCGCAGCGTGATGGAGCTGGCCCGTCGCTGTCACTTTCATGCCCCGCACGCCCAGCAGGTGGCCCGCCTGGCCCTGTCGATCTTTCGCCAGACGGCCGCCCTGCACGATCTGTCCAGCACCGACGCCGAACTGCTGGAGTACGCGGCGCTGCTGCACGACATCGGTTTTTACATCTCGGCCAGCCGGCATCACCGGCACACCCAGTACCTGATCGAAAGCAACGAGATGGCCGGCTTCTCCGAGGAAGAGCGTGAAATGCTGGCCTTGACCGCCCGTTACCACCGCAAGGCCTTTCCCAGCAAGCCCAGCAAGAAGGACCAGAAAGAAGCGAGAAAAGAGGCCAGGAACGACGCCAGCCGCCTGCGCGGCACCTTCGCCGCCCTGACCAAGTCGATGCAGCGGCGCGTGCGCTGGATGACCGCGATCCTGCGCATCGCCGACGCCCTGGATCGCACGCACGCCACCTTGGTTCGCAGCATCCGCTGCACCGTCAAGCGCCGCACCATCGAGCTGCGCCTGGAGGTCGACACCGATCCCGAACTGGAGCTGTGGGCCGCGCGTCGCAAGGGCGATCTGCTGGAGACGATCACCGACCGCAGCCTGCGCTTTGCCGTCGACGCCGCCCGCGACGCCGAAGTCCCGGAACCCGTCCGCGCCGCCGCCAACACCGGCGAAGACGCGGCAGCCCCGCATGACCGCAAGCGCAAGCGCCTCCGACTGATCAGCTAAGCGGCTTCGCCGCCGTGGAAGGGGCCTGCTGGCCCCTCCCACGAGCCCTCCCCACGCGACGAGAGCCGAGCCCAGATCTGGCTCGGCATACTTTTTCTCCGGCGGGCAGAGCCCGCCTGCGATCCAATCTCGGACTGCGTGCCTCCATGCGCTTTACAGCGCGATGGCCAGGCGCAACAGGAATTCGTGCAGGTTGGGCGTGTTGGCGATGATGACGCGGATGTTCTCGGTCGTGCCGTGAAACATGTTCAGGTTGTAGTTCGCCGAGAAACGAAAGCGCTTTGAGTACCAGTAATTCGCCCCGACGGAGGCGGTGATGACGCGCGTGGTGGCCACGTTGGGATCGGCGATCGACGGCGTGTCGCTGCGCAGGTCCTCTTTCAGGAACTCGGCCCGCGCCACCAGCATCAGGCCGTCGGCGGCGACTCCGTCGACCACCGAGGCCAGCCGCAGGGGCATCTCCATTCCCGGGCGGGGAAGCAGCTGGTCGTCGCCCACCACCCAGAACCAGACTTCGCCATAGCCGCCGTAGGCGCCCAGCGTGGCGTTGCCCAGCGTGCGCAGCGTGCCCGTGGCCGCCGCCCCGATGTCGTCCTCGGTCAACTGCTGGCTGCGCGAGACGTACTCGGCGCGCAGGCCCAGACGATGGGTCAGCGGCGCGTTCAACTCGACGGCATAGGCCAGCACGCGTCCGTTCTGGTGCAGCTCGACGACGGTGGGCGTGCCGCGGCCGGTGGTCCAGCGCGGGTCAAAGAAGCGAAAGCCCCCGGCCGTTGTCTGCGACTGCAAGGCCAGCCCCCCCAGGTGCCGCCCCCGCCACACCGAGCCACCGATGGTGATCTCCCTGAAGCGATCTGAAAGCAGCCCCAGCGGCGCGATGAAACCACGGCCGATCAGATCGAATTGATTGTCGACGTTGCGAAAATTCGCCCCTTCGCCGTTGAACACGCCGGTCGAGTAATAAAACAGGTGCCGGTCGTCGGTGCCGTGCAACATCAGGCCGACTTCTTTGTTGGTGGGAGCGCCCACCGTACGCACGGTCAGCGATCGTTCGATGAAATCGGTGTA
>JAXDMH010000650.1:0-3068 GCA_034666225.1 Myxococcales bacterium | reverse complement strand
GATCTGCAGGCGCTGGCCCAGATCTTCGGTCCGGTGGTGGCCAACCGCCCCGACGTCTGCCTGTGCCTGCGCCACGACCAGACCCTTGACCCGCCCCTGCCCGATGCGATGCGCGCCCTGGAAGCGGCCTTCGTCGCCGCCCTGGGCGCCGCCGCGGACATCGATGTCCTGCTGATCAATGACACGCTCGACGAGGCCGGCTGGGCCGCATTGGCCACGACGTTGACCGCCGTGCTGCTGTTGCCGTCGTCGCTGGAACCGTCGCGCCGCATGCGGTTGACCCTGCTCGGGCGGCCCACCATGGCCGGTGGCGACGAGCTGCGCCGGTCTTTGGCGACCAGGGGCGACGTTTCGCCGACTACGGCAACGACGACGGCAACGACGCCGGCGACCACCCGGGTCAGCGCCATCGTCTCGACCTACAGATCGGCGACGTTCATGCGCGGCTGCCTGGAAGACCTGGTCGCCCAGACCCTTTACGCCAAAGGCCAGCTGGAGATCATCGTCATCGACAGCGGCTCGCCCGAAAACGAAGGCGAGATCGTCCGCGACATGCAGCGCCAGCATCCCGGCATCCAGTACGTGCGCACCGAACGCGAGACGCTGTACGCCGCCTGGAACCGCGCCGTCGCCCTGGCCCACGGCCCGTATCTGACCAACGCCAACACCGACGATCGTCACCGCACAGACGCGCTGGAGCTCCTGGCCGACACGCTGGATCGCCAGCCCGACGTGGCCGTCGTTTACGCCGATCAACTTGTCACCAAGCAGCCCAACGAAACCTTCGCGCGCAACTCGGCGCAGGCGCGGTTCGACTGGCCGGCCTTCAGCTGGCAGGCGCTGCAGCAGCGCTGCATCGTCGGCCCGCAGCCGATGTGGCGGCGGTCCCTGCACGAAAAGTGGGGCGTCTTCGATCAGACGTTTGCCGTGGCCGGCGACTACGAATTCTGGCTGCGCATCGGGCGCGCCGAAAAATTCCAGCGCGTGCCGGAGATCCTGGGCCTCTATTACCAAAACGGCTCCGGCCTGGAACACGCGTCGGGCGAGCGCACCGCCCTGGAGACCATCGAGATCCAGCGCCGCCATCGCCAGCCCGCGGCGGAGTCCGCGGCGACAACAATGACAACGACAACGACAGCGACCGCGCCTGGTGCGCGCCCGACGGATCCGCTGGTCTCGGTGATCATGCCGACCTTCAACCGCCCCGATTTCCTCAAGCGCGCCCTCGACAGCCTGACCCAGCAGACCTTCACCGATTTCGAGGTGGTGGTGGTCAACGACGCCGGCGCCCCGGTCGAGGCGTTGCTCGATCACTACGCCGGCCGGCTGGCCGTCACGTACGTGCGCCAGGCCCGCAACCGCGATCGGGCCGCCGCTCGCAACGCCGGCATCTCCGTGGCGCGCGGCCAGTACATCGCCTACCTCGACGACGACGACTGTTATCTGCCCGAGCACCTGGCGACGCTGGTCGAGACGCTGCGCGACGGAAAACACCAGGTCGCCTATTCAGAGGCGTTGCTGGTCAGCGAACAGAAGACCAACGGTCACGGTCACTACAAGGCGGGCGGCCAGATCATGCGCATGTCGCTGCCGTTTCACCGCGATCGCCTGCTGGTCTACAACGACATCCCCATCTTGTGTCTCATGCACCACCGGTCTTGCCTGGCCGAGGTGGGCGGTTTCGACGAGGCGCTGGGCACCCACGAGGACTGGGATCTCGTGATCCGGCTGGCTCATCGTTTCGAGTTCGTGCAGGTGCGCAAGCTGACCGCCGCCATCTCCTGGCGCGAAGACGGCAGCAGCACCACCAGCGGCCGCCGCGACGATTTCCGGCGAACACTGGGCCTCATTCACGAACGCTATCGTCATCTGTGCGCCGACAATCAGGACGTGCTGACCCGGCAGGCCCAGGTCCGCGCCGGCGTGGACGCCCCCGCCGTGCCTCCCCCGGCCACCACCGCACCGGCCACCCCCGTCGAGAAAGCCCATGAATTGATGGCGTGGGCGCAGGCCCTGTTCGTGCGCGGCGAGGTGGCCCACGCCCGCCAGACGCTGGCCGCCGCCGTCGATCTGGCCCCGCACGCCCCCGAGCTGGTGGTGGCCCTGGCCGATCTGTTCGCCACCGAAGGCAACGTGGGCACTGCCTGCGATCTGCTGACCCAGATCGCCCGCATGCACCCCGCGAACGTGGCCGTCGTCGCCCGCCACGCCGAGATCTTGGCCCAGGCCGGCGAACGCACCCGCGCCCAGCAAGCCGCCCAGCGCGCCTTCGCGACGCAATGATATAGACGGCGCCGCAACGGTCGCGCGATAGACTGCGCCCGTGACGCAAGGGAAGACCATCCGCTGGGGGATCATCGGCTGCGGCGATGTGACCGAGGTGAAGAGCGGCCCCGGGTTCCAGCGCGCCCCGCGTTCGGCGCTGCAGGCGGTGATGCGCCGCGATCGAGCCCGCGCCGAGGACTATGCCCGCCGCCACGGCGTGCCGCGCTTTTATGACGACGCCGCGGCGCTGATCGCCGATCCGGACGTCGACGCCGTCTATGTCGCCACGCCACCGTCGTCGCACTGGGAGTACACGCTGGCGGCGGCCGCCGCCGGCAAACCGGTCTACGTCGAAAAACCGATGGCCATGAATCACGCCCAGTGCGGCGAGATGATCGATGCCTGCCAGCGCGCCGGCGTGCCCCTGTTCGTGGCCTATTACCGGCGCGCGCTGCCGCGGTTCCTCAAGGTGAAAGAGCTCATCGACGGCGGCCAGATCGGCGCCGTCCGCCTGGTGAACGTGACCCTGTGGCAACCGGCCCGTCCGCAGCACGGCGATGCCACCGATCCCCCGTGGCGGGTGGTGCCGGCCATCGCCGGCGGCGGCCTGTTCGTCGACCTGGCCAGCCACACGCTGGACCTGCTCGATTTTCTGCTGGGCCCCATCGCCCGCGCGTCGGGCAGCAGCGGCAACCAGGCTGGCCTTTATGCCGCCGAGGACGTGGTCAGCGCCCACTTTGTTTTTGCTTCCGGCGTCCACGGGTCGGGCGCCTGGAGCTTCGTCGCCGGCGAATCCGTCGATC
>JAXDMH010000649.1:0-6426 GCA_034666225.1 Myxococcales bacterium | reverse complement strand
TCCGTCCGGCCTGCGCAGCTGAACGCGGATCGCTGCATCCGCACTGTCGACCGTGACGACGTCGCGCGGCTCGATCGCCTGTTGCAGCGGCAGCAACGCCGCCACCCGATCGGCGACCTCTTTGGGCGTCGGGCAGACGGCATTGCCGTCGACGGTCACCAGGGGGAGGGGATTCGCCAGTGACAACCAAAGCCACAGGGTGGGTGCCACCATTCGCTGGCTTTTTACCACTTCCATTCACCGGGAGGTGTCGTGTGGGTGGAATCAGTCCGGGCGATGTTCAGGTAGATTGGATTCGTGGCCGCTGCGGGAGATCGTTTCGTTCGTGCGGGCGTCGTCGGGGTGATGGCCCTGACCCTGAGCATGGTGACCGGCCGCGACGCCGTCGCTCAGCGGGCGTCCGACAGCGACAGCGCCGGCGCTGTCGACGTCGGGTTGACCTACCAGGCACCGGCGGGGTGCCCGTCGCAAGACGTGGTCATCAAGCAACTGGCGGCGCGCGGTCTTCGTGTCACCGATGGCGGCGCTGATCGACGACGTCTGACCATCGCCGTGGCGCCCGGCACCGCGGATGCGCCTCGATTCAGCGGCAAGCTGATCGTCGGAGGGGCGTCGCCCGGGGAACAGGCCCTGTCGCAGACGGTGAGCGGACGGGACTGCCAGGCGGTCACGCTGTCTCTCACTCTGGTGGCTGCCCTGGCCCTGATTCCTGTCAGCGATGGTGCACCTGAACGTCCGCCCGCCGGCGCGATCACTGTCGGTCAGGCGAAAGACAACGTCGACCGCGGCCGGCCCGCCTGGTTCGTGGGCGCGCTGGGACGGGGAATGACCGGGCTTGGAGAGCGGCCTGCCCTGGGCTTCGGCGCTTTCGTCGAACGGGTCTGGGAAAAACCCGACGCGATCGCGATGACCAGCCTGATATTTTCGCTGGAAACGGCGGCCCCGCCCACCATCACGCTGCCCCAGGGGTCGGCCGATCTGCGCGTCTATCTGGGGCGGTTGGAGGGTTGCTGGTTCGGGGGCATCGTCGCCGCGCGGGCTGTCTTCCTGTCGCCCTGCGCTGGGATGGAGGGGGGCCTGCTGCACGGCAGTGGCAGCGTCGGGCAAGGCAACGGCAGCATCAATCAACCGCAAACGGCGACGCGGCCGTGGCTGGCCCCGGTGGTGTCAGCCCGCGGCGCGGCGCGACTGACGCGCGGGGTCTGGGTTTCATTCGGGGGCGCCGCCTTCGCGCCGCTGGTGCGCGATACTTTCGTCTTCAATGATCCGCGCGCAACCATCCATCGCAGTCCCGCCGTGGGCGGTCTGCTGCAACTGGGTCTTGCCGGGGCTTTCTGGTGATCAATTGACCGCACCGCGGCCATTAATGAGCAGGTTGGGGCCACGGTCAGCGACGAGAGACGGTGACAGGTAGTGACAGGCGAAGGCGGCACGTTGAGGCTTCAGCCGGCAGCCAAGGCCGACGCGCGGACGTCGTCGCCGGACCTGCGCGCCCTGGTCGACGAATATTTTGGTTTCATCGCGCGCTCGCTGCGGCGCCTGGGGGTACCCGAATTCGATCTGGACGATGCCGCGCAACAGGTGTTCCTGGTGGCGGCGTCAAAGGTCGACCGCATCGTCGCGGGCAACGAGAAGGCGTTTCTGTTTGGCATCGGTCTGCGTGTGGCGTCGCAGTCGCGGCGCGCGCGGCGGCGGCGCGTGGCCGGCGAAGGGGCGGCCGCCGCCGAATCGATGACCTCTGTCGCGGTGACGCCCGAGCAGATTGCGGCGGAGCGCCAGGCGCGCGCGCTGCTGGACGAAATCCTGGATGCCATGCCCGAAAACGTCCGGACGGTTTTCATGCTTTTTGAGCTGGAGGAGTTGACCATGGCGGAGATCGCCAAGATCTTGGGCGTGCCACCCGGATCGGTGGCCTCGCGCCTGCGGCGGGGGCGGGAGATTTTCCACGACGAGGCGGCGCGCCTGCGAGCCCGTCAGGGTGGGGCGGGAGGAAAACCATGAACAGACCTTCGCGATTGTCCCAGGAGGGCGGCGGCGCTGATTCGTTCGAGGCCACGCTGTTGCGATCCGCGCGCAACGACGGCGCCTCGGCAAAGCGCGAACGGACGCTGGCGGCCCTGGCCATCGCCGGTGTGGCTGGCTCCGTCGCGGCGGGCACCGTCGCCGGGACAAAATCCACGGGCGCGGTCCTGCAGGCGCTCAAGAGCCTGGGGTGGTTGAAGAGCCTGGCGGTGATCGGCGTCGGCCTTGGTGTCGCCGGTGGCGTGGTCGGTCTGGTGGCGTTCAGGCACGACGCCCGTCGCGCTGAGCAGACGCGCGCGGCCATCGCGCTGCCAGACAGAGCCGCGCTGCCTGCCGTGATCGCGCCGGTCAAAGAGCCGAGCGATCTGAACCAGCCGCCGACGGCCACGCTCGTGTCACCGGCGGCCACGCCCGTGTCTACGACGGCGCCCGCGCGCGCCGATGTGGTGGCGCCGCGTGCGCACGCCGTGAAGGCGACGTCCCGAGCAGTTGCCTCTGCCGATTCATTGATGGAGGAGGCGTCGCTGCTCGACCGCGCCCGGCTGCTGCTGGTGCAGCGCGACGGGGCAGGCGCCAGGCAGATCGCCGAGGCGTATCTGGCCCGTTTCCCCCAGGGCCGTCTGTCCGGCGAGGCGGAGGTCATTCGCGTTCGGGCTGCGCTGTTGACCGGCGGACCCGCTGTCGCCGCGCCGCTGGCGCGGGCTTTCTTGCGCGCCCACCCTGACAGTCCTCACGCGGCGGCGCTGCGAAAGATTCTGCAGGCGGCGCCCGCGGCGGGCGATCAATGAACCGGCCGATGAACCGGCCGATGAACCGGCCGATGACGATCTGGCTCTTGCTGGGGCTGGTTGCCTGCGGCAAGGAGGTTCCTCTCGGTTCGGGGGCGGGTGGTCCCACCGACGCCAGCAGCGTCGGCGATGGCGCGGCCAAGACCGATCTGGCGGCTGACCTGGGTCCTCAGCCTCAAAATGCCTGCACCGCCGCCGGCGGAAGATGTCTCGCCCTCAGTGCGGTTTGCAACACCCCCGGCGACCCTCTTCTGGTGGGGGCCTGCGGCGATCCGGCTGCCTTCAGGTGTTGCATGGAGGTACGGGGAGTGGGAGACGGCTCGGTCGACCTGATCGTCGGTGGCACCGACCCGCCCCGCTGCACCGATCAGTCGGGGACGGGTGGCGCTTTGGGGGCGGGCGACGTGGCCGGCGTCGGCGGCCGTTGCGGCGATGCGGGGACGGACGTGTCAGCAGGGCAGTGAGCCGCCCGCGCTCTACCAGGAAGATCGGGGGCTGCTGGCGTTCTGCCTTGCGGAGGACCACATGGCGGAGCCCGGCCCACGCGACTGGTGGGGAAAATTCGAGATCATCTTCGGAGCGGTGGGCGCCCTGGGCAGCATCGCCATTCCGGTCGCGCTGTTTGTCGTCGGCAGCGGAATCACCGAGCGACAGCGGCTGGCCAGCGACAAGCAGATCGAAGCGGATCGTGTCGAGAAGATGCTGACGCACCTGTCGAGCGACAACGCCGAAGAGCGCAAGCTGACCGTGCGCGTGCTGGGTTTCCTGGTCAGCGAAAATCAGTTCCCGGCGCAGTTGCTGCCGGCGATCAATCAGATGGCCACGGCCGACGGACACGAGGACGTGGCCAACTCGGCCGCGGAGGTGCTGGAGACCGCGACGAAGAGCGCCGAGCCCGGCATCGCCAAGGCGGCGCAGACCGCGCTGGCGGCGCTGCCGTCACGGATCAACATCCACTCGCCCGACAAAGAGCAGGCGACCGCAGTGGCCGCCGATCTGTCTCACACCGATGTCGTCGTCTCCCAGCAAGCGACGGGCCCCCAGTCGGCCGCGACGACGGAGCTGCGTTATTACCGGAACGAGGACGCCAACCGCGCCGAGGAGCTGGCGAAGCGGCTGCAGACGCAAGGTATCAAGGCGACGGCCAGCAACTATTCCAGATCGCAACAGGTGGCGCGGCCACGAAGCTTTGACCTGGTGTTCGGCAAGAAGTGACAGCGGCCGCCGGCAGGCCTTACCAGGTTTTCGCAGCGAGGCATGATCAAACGGGCTGGCCGCGGCCATTGGTGTTGTTGTGCCCTCGACTCATCGAGATACACTTGGCGCGGGAGCGGCTTCATGAAAAAGACGAATTTCCTTCGCATGCCCGGCATGCTATCGGTGGCCGTGGTGTCGGGCCTGCTGTCGGCGGGCAGCTGCAGTTCGAGCGGCCCGTCCGCCAGCGACGGTCCCCCGGCCCAGAGTGACGCCAAGACCGAGATGCAGGGGGACGCGCCCTCGTCCCCCGAAACACCGTCGCAGCCTGATGCGCCGTCGCAGCCTGATGGGCCAGTCATGGCGGATGCGACCGCCGACAAGTCAGTCAGCAAGGACGCCGGCGTCGACCTCCGCGACGGCTCCGTGTCTCCTGCCGACGTCGTCAACGACTTTCCAGTACTTTGATAACCTCCCGGCGGCTCGGTCGAGCTGCGAATGTCTGAAGCGGAAGCGGATGCAATCCCCTTGGCGCGCGCGCGTTCGTTGCGCGTCGTCGACCATGGTCCGCGCCTGCTGCTCTTTGGCGCCGACGGCGTCGTCAGGCAGCTTGACGGCGATTCGGCGGCGCTGGCCCGCGCCGTGCTGGATTTCACCGCCGAGCCGCACACACGCGCCGAGATCCGGGCGCAGGTAGAAATGCTCAGCGGCGGTCCAATCGGGGGTTCAATCGAACGACCGGAGGTGCTGGATCAGCTGCTGGCGTTACTGATCCAAGGCGGCCAACTGGAGATTGGCCAACTGGAGACCGCGACGGCCCGGCCGCCGCCAACATCGCTGGCCGGCGTGCACGTCGTGCTGGCGATCTCCGGCGCCGTGGCCACGGTCCACACGCCGGCCCTGGCCCTGGCGCTGATGCAACAGGGCGCCGAGCTGCGACTGGCCGCCACCCGCGCCGCCGGACGCTTTGTGCGTTTCGCGGCGCTGGAGGCGCTGACCCACCAACCGGTGCACGCCTCCTTGTGGGGACGCCAGCCCAGCGCGCCCGTGCCGCACATCGACCTGGCCGAATGGGCCGATGTGGTCCTGATCTGTCCGGCCTCGGCCACGACGCTGTCGCGGCTGGCGCGCGGCGATTGTTCGGACGTGGTGGCGGCGACCGCGCTGGCCACGCGCGCGCCCGTGCTGCTGGCGCCGTCGATGAACGCGCGCATGTACCTGGCGCCGGCGGCGCAACGAAACCTGGCGCTGTTGCGCGACGACGGATTTTTCATCCTGCATCCGGGCCGGGGCGTGGAGGTGGCGCACGCTCCGCGGGCGCGCCAACCGGTCCTGGGCGGTGCGCCCGGCCCGCGGGAAGTCACCGAGATGCTGGTGTCGCTGCTGAAGGTGCTCGGCCGCGAGGCCAGCCGTCGCCCGCCGCAAAGCGCGCAAGAGTGGGAGCGCCTGTACGCCGCCAGCGCCGACACCGATCTGTCCTGGCACGCCGAGAATCTGGACGACGACCTGGCCGCCGCCCTGCCGGAGGTCGCCGGCCCGTCGCAGCTGCTGCTGGACGTGGGCACCGGGTTGGGGACCGTCGCCATCGCCGCCGCCCGTCGCGGATACGCCGTGGTGGCCAGCGACATCGCCGGCGCCGCCCTGGCGCGGGCCCAGGCTCGCGCAACAAATGTCCCGATCACCTGGTTCGAAGACGACATCACCGCCAGCCGCCTGCACGGGCAGTTCGCCGTCATCGTCGACCGCGGCTGCCTGCATCTGCTCGCCCCCGATCGACGACAGTCCTACGCCGACACCGTCACCCGTCTCACCGCCCCCGGCGCCGTCCTGCTGCTGAAAGTAGATTCCCCCACGGCCAACGACACCCGACAAACCCACCGCTTCACCACATCCGAGCTCCAGTCGCTGCTGCCCGCCTTCGAGTTGCTACGCGCCACTCCCTCGACGCTGACCAGGACCGGCGCCTCAGGCGAGGCGACGCTCTTCCATTTCCGCCGCCGCTAGGTTTCCGTCGACGGTGCCGTTATTCCAATCCGGTCGCGTAGGAACGCAGGCGGCTTTGCCGCCGGAGTTTCATCGCGAAGGACAGATCATTTAATCACGCCCCCCGACGTATCGCAGGAGGATCTCCATCTCGTCGCGGCTGCCCAGGTACATCGACGTGCGCTGGTGCAGACCGGTGGGGACCTTGGCCAGGATTCGCTGCTCGCCGTCGCTGGCGATGCCTCCGGCCTGCTCGGCAAGGAAAGCGATGGGGTTGCATTCGTACAGCAGGCGCAACTTTCCCTTCGGCTTGCTGGCGGTGGGCGGGTAAAGAAAGACGCCGCCTTTCAACAATGTGCGATGAAAGTCGCCCACCAGCGATCCGGTATAGCGGCTGGAGTAAGGCCCCGCCGCCTGGCTCTTGACCCAGGCCAGGTAC
>JAXDMH010000648.1:0-3509 GCA_034666225.1 Myxococcales bacterium | reverse complement strand
GCTGCTCCATCGCGACCCGTCCTACATGGACACGGCGGGCGAGGCCGCCTTCTCGCTGGTCCAGGTGGCGCGCGGGCGATAGGTCGTGCTGGCGCTACAACGGCAAGACGTACCTCCCCGCCCTTGCACTCGCGCCCCGGCCATCCTAGGACTGGGCCATGGCCGAGGACGACAAGTATCTAGGGCGCCGCGAGCAGATGTTCCCCACGCTGAACGCGGAGCAGATCAAACGCATCTGCCACCTGGGCGAGCGGCGCAAGGTGAAGGCGGGCGAGGTGCTGTGGGAGGTGGGCGACGCGCAGACGGCGTTCTATGTCGTGGTCAGCGGGGCGCTGGAGATCCTGCGCCCCATGACCGATCACGAAGAGCGCATCACCGTTCATCGCGCCGGCGAGTTCAGCGGCGAGATCAACATGCTGTCGAACCGGCGCGCCCTGGTGCGCGCCGTGGTCATTGAAGACGGCGAGTTCGTCATGCTGGACCGCGACCACCTGCGCACGCTGGTGCAACGGGACAGCGAGATCAGCGAGATCCTGATGCGGGCGTTCATCTTGCGGCGCATGGGCCTCTTGGCGCAGGGGGGCGGCGACCTCATCCTGGTGGGGTCCAATCATTCGTCGTCGACGCTGCGCCTGCGCGAATTTCTCACCCGCAACGGCCAGCCATTCACCTACCAGGACGTCGAGTCGGATCCCTCGGTGCAGACGCTCCTGGATCGCTTCGGGATCGGCGTCAACGAGGTGCCGGTGATCGTCTGCCGCTCCGGCCAGGTGCTGCGCAACCCTTCCATCGAGGCGCTGGCCGACGGCCTGGGCCTCAGCAACAATCTGAAACCGGAAGCGGTCCGCGACCTGGTGGTGGTGGGCGCGGGCCCGGCCGGGCTGGCCGCCGCGGTCTACGCCGCGTCGGAGGGGCTGGACGTCCTGGTCCTGGAAAGCACGGCGCCCGGTGGACAGGCGGGCACCAGCTCGCGCATCGAAAATTATCTGGGCTTTCCCACCGGCATCTCCGGTCAGGCGCTGGCCGGTCGGGCCCTCACCCAGGCGCAAAAGTTCGGCGCCGAGGTGGCCATCGGTCACCCGGTGGCCCGCCTCAGTTGCGACAGCCGGCCGTACCAGCTGTTTCTTGAAAACGGCGAGGTGGTGCGGACGCGTTCGATCATCATCGCCACCGGGGCGCGCTATCGACGGCCCGACCTGCCCGACCTGCCGCGTTTTGAAGGGGCGGGCATCTTCTACAACGCCACGCACATGGAAGCGCTGGAGTGCAAGAAGGAACCGGTGGCCGTGGTGGGGGGCGCCAACTCGGCGGGGCAGGCGGCGGTGTTCCTGTCGGGGATCGCCTCGCACGTCGAGATGCTGGTGCGCGGTCCGGGGCTGGCGGACAGCATGTCGCGCTATCTGATCGCCCGCATCGCCGACAGCCCCTCGGTGCGCCTGCGAACGCGCACCCAGATCGACGCGCTGGAGGGCAAGGATCGGCTGGAGCGGATCCGCGTGCGCCACGTCGACAGCGGCGAAACCGAAACGCTGCCCGTCCGTCACGTCTTCATGATGACGGGCGCCGAACCGCACACCGGGTGGCTGCAGGGCTGCGTCCTTCTCGACGACCGCGGTTTCGTCAAGACCGGCACCGACATGCGGCCCGACGAACTGGAGCACGCCACCTGGCCCCTGTCACGGCCGCCGTACCTGCTGGAGACCAGCATCCCCGGCGTGTTCGCCGTCGGCGATGCCCGGTCGGGCAACGTGAAACGGGTCGCCTCGGCGGTCGGTGAAGGATCGATCTGCGTGCAGCTGGTGCACAAATCGCTGCAGGAGCTTTGATCGCGGCTTACAGGCCCTTCGTCTCGCGCTCGTGGGCGTGGCGAACGGCCTCCCGCAGGGACGGGTCGACGGCCTTCATGTCCAGCACCACCTTGCCGTCGTGGACGGCCTTGATCGCCTTGTACGGCACCGGAAAATCGCCGGCGTTTTCCACGTAGACGATCAGCTCGGCGCGACCGCCCGCGTGCACGGCGCGCACGGCGCCGAATTCCTCGCCCCCTTCGGCGGCGAAGACCTGAAACCCGATCTGGATGGTGTCTGTTCTGACGTTGGACATTCTCTCTCCTTGGTTACCCGGCTTCCGCCGACGCGCTGACCGCCTTCACACCGGCATCGGATCGAACCCGATCTCGTCGATGAAACACCAGCCCCAGGTCTCGCCCGGCTCCAGCGAGCGCACGATGGGGTGCTTGGTGGCGTGAAAGTGTTTGCTGGCGTGGCGATTCTTGGAATCGTCGCAGCACCCGACGTGCCCGCAGTGCATGCACAGCCGCAGGTGAACCCAGGTGTCGCCCATGGCCAGGCATTCCTCGCAGCCGCGCGTGTGGGCCCGCACCTTGGGGTTGATGGTCTTCAGATGCGGGCACGTGGTTTCGTCTTCGTCGCTGGCCATGTGGTCTCGCTCCTGCTGATCGTGGTCGTTGTGCTGCGCAGTATGCCCCGCCGACGGCGCGGCGACGAGAGGGATTCGACCAGGGATTCGACGACGGATTCGACGGGTCCCCGTCGGGCGTGCCGCGCGCGGCGGTTCGTCGTATCGTGCCCACCGCCCATGACGGAAACCCCCGCCGCGCTGGAGTTCCTCGACGTGGCGAAGCGCTATGGCCCGGTGGCGGCGCTGGCCCCGCTGCGGCTGCAGGTGGCGCGCGGCGAGACGCTGGTGCTGATCGGCCCCAGCGGTTGCGGCAAGACGACGGTGCTGCGTCTGGCCCTGGGCCTGGAGCACCCGGACGCCGGCAGCGTGCGCGTCGCCGGCCTGACCCTGGGGCCTGACAATGTCCGCGACCTGCGGCGGCGCATGGGTTACGTGGTGCAAGAGGGCGGGTTGTTCCCGCACCTGACGGCGGCGGCCAACCTCAGCATCATGGCGCGGTACCTGGGCTGGACGCCGGCGCGCATCGCCGCCCGCCAGGCCGAGCTGGTGTCGCTGACCCGTTTCCCCGGCGATGCCCTGGCCCGTTTTCCGTCGCAGCTTTCGGGCGGGCAGCGCCAGCGCGTGGGCCTGATGCGCGCGCTGATGCTGGATCCGGATCTGCTGCTGCTGGACGAACCGCTGGGCGCGCTGGATCCGCTGGTGCGCGCCGAGCTGCAGGAAGATCTGGGCCACGTCTTCAAGCAGGTGGGCAAATCGGTGGTGCTGGTGACGCACGATCTCGCCGAGGCCGCTTACCTGGCCGACACGGTGGTGCTGATGCGCGACGGGCGCGTGGTGCAGAAGGGGCGCGTCGTCGATCTGGTGCGCGCCCCGGCCGATCCGTTCGTCACGCGGTTCGTGGCCGCCCAGAACCGGCCGGCCTTTGATGATCCGGCGCGGTCGTCATGAAGATGAAGAAGGCGCTGGCCCCGGTGATGGCGCTGCTGGCGTTTTCGCGCTTCAGCATTGCCTTGGCCGCCGACGAACTGCGCGTGGCTTCCAAGTCGTTCACCGAATCGGTGATTCTCGGCGAGATCGCCACGCTGACG